>NZ_ATHI01000027.1 GCF_000422245.1 Alkalidesulfovibrio alkalitolerans DSM 16529 | reverse complement strand
CGTCGGGACCGGCGCTTTCTTGCGCCTTGCATCCGGCACTTTTCGAACGGCCTGCGGCGGGTTGACTCAGGCCTGCTTGGGCTGATCCGTCTCGCCTTGTCCCTTGTTCGCCACGGCGTAGTAGGTCACGGGCACGAGCAGGAGCGAGAACAGGGTCGAGGCCGCGATGCCGAAGATCAGCGCCCAGGCCAGGCCCGAGAAGATCGGGTCCAGGGTGATGGGCCATGCGCCAAGCGCCGTGGTCGCGGCCGTGAGCACGATGGGCCGCATGCGCACCGAGCCGCTGCGCAGCACCGCCTCGCGCAGCGGCGTGCCCCGCGCGACCTCCTCCTGCACGAATTCCACCAGCACCAGCGAATTGCGGATCACGATGCCGCCCAGCGCAATCATGCCGATCATGCTCGTGGCCGTGAAGAAGACCGGATCAGGATAGCCCGCCATCGCGCCGCCCGCCACGAGATTCAGGAGCCAAAAGCCCGGCATGATGCCGAGCAGGGTCAGCGGAATGGCCGCCATGAGCAGCAGCGGCAGGCCAAGTGAGTTGGTCTGGGCCACGAGCAGCACCCAGATCAACACCAGCGCCACGCCGAAGGCGATGCCCAGGTCGCGGAAGACATCCACGGTGATTTTCCATTCGCCCTCGCCCGCCCATTCCGCCCACGTTCCCTCGGGCAGCGGTTCGCGCGCAAGGCGCGAGCGCAGCGAGAGCACGGCCTCGCCCGGCGGCCTGCCCGCCGTGTCCGCGTAAACGTAGGCCACGCGGCGCAGGTTCTTGTGCAGGATGGGCTGGTCCTCGGGCACGAGCGTGAAGCGGCCGAGTTCGCCAAGCGGGATGAGCCTTCCATCATGACCGCGCACGGGCAGCCGCACCAGTTCCGCGACGTCGGCCATGGCCTCGCGTGGCAGCGTCAGGCGAAGATACAGGGGCTGGCGTTCGCGCGGCTCGTGCACCGTGGCCGGGGCCGCGCCCGAGAGCGCCAGGGCCAGGGTCGCGGCCGCGTCCTCGGCCGTGACGCCGTGCAGCGCGGCCTTGGTCTTGTCGAGCACGAAATCCAGGCGCTGCCGGTTCGCCTCGGCGCTGGTCGAGACGTCCACCACCAGATGCTCGTCTTCGAGCATGTCCGCAAGGCTGCGCGCGGCTTCGATCTGGCGCGCGTGGGAGACGTGCGGCGCGGCATAGACCTCGGCCGTGAGGGTCGCGGTCACGGGTGGTCCGGGCGGCCGCTCCACGATGGCGATGCGCGCCCCGTGCCGCCGTGCGATCGCGGTCAGGTCGTCGCGAAGCGCCAGGGCCACGGCGTGGCTTTGCGCCCGCCCGCCGTCCGTGCGCAAATTGATGCGGATGTCGGCCACGTGGCCGCCCGCGCGGTGGGCATGGCCGCGCACCAGGCCGTTGAAGTCGATGGGCGAGGAGGTGCCCGTGAACGAGGTCACGGCCGCCACGTCGGGGACGCGCGCGAGGTACGCCTCGAAGTCGCGCACCGCGCGGTCCGTGGCCTCAAGCGGTGTGCCCTCGTCCATGTCGATGACGATCTGCAACTCGTCGGTGTTGTCGAAGGGCAGCATCTTGAGCGGCACAAGGCCCAAAAGCGGCAGCGAAAGCGAGGCCAGGAGAAGCCCCCCGGTGGAAAGCCACATGACCCTGCGCCGGGCCGGGCTGTCGAGGAAAGGGGCCACGACGCGCTCATAGAGCCTGCGCACGGCCTGGGGCGCGCCCGCGGCGTCCAGGCCCCCGGCCTTGGCCGGTCGGTTTTTGAGCAGCGAGAAGGCCAGCCAGGGCACCACGGTCAGGGCGGCCACGGTGGAGAAGGTCACGGCCAGGGGCACGCCTGCGGCCATGGGCGCCATGTAAGGGCCCATCATGCCGGTGATGAAGAACAGCGGCAGGAAGGTGACGATGATCGCCAGGGTGGACATGAGCACCGGCGGCAGCACCTCGGCCACGGCGTCGAGCGTGGCCCGGCGCGGGTCATGCGGCTTCATGCGCATATGGCGCTGGATGTTGTCCACGTTGGTGATGGGGTCGTCCACCACAAGGCCGAGCGACAGGATGAGCGCGAACAGGGTCACGCGGTTGATGGTGTAGCCCAAAAGCGCGGTGCAGGCCAGGGCCAGGGCGAAGCTGACCGGCACGGCCACGGCCACCACCAGGGCCTCGCGCCGCCCAAGCGCGAAAGCGAGCAGAGCCACGACCGTGGCGATGGCGAAGCCAAGCGACACGAGCAGGTTGTCCACCTTGGCCTGGGCCGAGCGGCCGTAGTCGCGGATCACGCGCATGCGCACGTTTTCGGGCAGCAGGTCGCGGCGCAAGCTCTCGGCCTCGTCGCGCACGGCCTGGGCCACGGTCACGGCGTTTTCGCCGCGCTTCTTGCTCAGGGCCAGGGTCACGCTCTGCCGCATGCCCGGCGTCTCGCCCAGGCGCGCGGCCTCGGACTCGGAAAGCCCGTGGCGCGAAAGGGCCACGGGCTCCACCGGGCCATCGATCACCCGGCCCACGTCAAACAGGCGCACTGGCCTGCCCTCGTGCACCGCGACCACGATCTCGCCCACCTCGTCGGCGGACATGATGAAGGCGTTCAGGGCGATGTTCAGCTCACGGTTGCCGCTGACGAGCGTTCCGGCGCTCACGGCGGCGTCGGCCCCGGCCAGGGCGTCGCGCACCTCCAAGGCCGTGACCCCGAAGCCCGAGAGGCGCTCGGGCGAAAGCTCCACGCGCACCTCGCGCGGCCGCGCGGCCGCGATGTCCACGCGCGAGACGCCGGGCACGGCCGCGAGCCGGGGCAAAAGCTCCTGGGCCACGCGCGTCAGGTCGTGGCCCGAAAGGGCCGGTGCGTCGTCATCCGGCGCGGAGGAAAGCGCCAGGAGCACGATGGGCACGTCGTCCACCTCGACGTTCTTGACCGTCCAGCCATGGACAATGGGCGGCACGAGGTCGAGATTGCGGGAGATGGCGTTGTGCAGCCGCACCAGCGCGTTTTCCCGGCTTTCGCCCACGAAAAAGCGCACCAGGACGTGCGAGCCGTCGCGCCGCGAAGTGGAATAGACGTACTCAACGCCCTCGATCTGCCACAGGATGCGCTCCAGCGGCCCGGTGACGAGTTCCTCCACCTCGCGCGCCGACGCGCCGGGCACCGAAACCGCGACCTCGGCCAGGGGTACGTCGATCTGCGGCTCCTCCTCCTTGGGCGTGACCCACACGGCCGCAGCGCCCATGAGCAGCGCCACGCAGAGCAAAAGCGGCGTCAGGCGCGACTGCAGGAACGCGCCCACGATGCCGGAGATGAGCCGCGAGACGGCGGAAGGGGGCGTTTCAGCCACCATGGGCCGTGTCCGTCAGGGCCAGGGTCTCGCCACCCGAAAGCCCGGCCTGGATTTCGATCAGACCGTCGATTTCGCGGCCCGGCCGGACCGTGATGTCGCGCCAGTCGCCGTCGTCGGCTACGCGCACGGTCACGAGCTGGCCCACGCGGCGAAGCGCGCGCGCTGGCGCGAGCACGGCCTCGCGCTCTCCGGCGGGGATCAGCAGGCGGCCGAACATGCCCTGGTAGATGCCCGGCGCGGGCGGCAGGCTGACGCGCACGATGACCGTGCGCGTGGCCGGGTCGGCCGAGGGCACGATCTCCTCGACCACGCCGGGAAGCTCCATGCCCAGCGCGTCGATGGCCACGGTCAGGCGCGCGCCAAGCGGCACGCGGGCCATGAGCCCTTCGCGCACCGCAGCCTCCAGCCAGAACGCGCCGCCCGTCTGGAGCAGGAGCAGCGGTCTGCCCGGCACGGCCATGTCGCCGGGCTCGATCATGCGCCGCACCACCTCGCCCGCTTCTGGAGCGTCGATGCGCGTGTAGCCCTGGTTGATGCGCGCCTCACGGGTCAGGTTCTCGGACTGGCGCACGGCCGAGGCGGCCTGGGAATATCCTTCGCGGGCCTGGGCCAGCGAAGCCTCGGCTTGGAGCATGTCGCGCCGGGCGCGCTCCATCTCCTCGGCGGCCACCGCGCCTTGCTGGTGCAGGGCGCGAAGCCTTTCGAAGGTCGAACGGGCCTTGTCGGCCTGGGCGCGGGCGGCGGCCACGGCCTGCTCGGCCTGACCGAGCCCGGCGCGCGCTCCGGCCAAGGCTTGCGCGGAAGCCTCGGCCCTGGCCACGAACTCGTCCGCGTCGAGCTCCACGAGCGGCTGGCCCTTTTCCACGCGCTGGCCCGGCCGCACGGCCACCAGGGCCACGCGGCCCATGACCTGACTGGCCACGCTGATCTCGGTCTTGGGCCGCACCGCGCCCACGGCCGTTTCGATCACGGGCACCAGGCGGCGTTCGGCAAAGGCGGTCTCAAGGGGTTGTTCGAGCACGGATGGCGCGTGGGGCTCAGGCCGCTCGGGCGTCTCGCCGCAGGCGGCAAGACCGAGCGCCAACAGGAGCAGACACACGGCCCATGAACGAGACCACGAGACGGCGGAAAAACGGGACGCATTTCTCATGCCCCTCCCATACCCCATCCCCGGAAAGGTTTCAAAAGGTAGCAGGCCGTTCCAAAAGCACCGTCTGCGGCGTTGCTTCGAAAGCCCCGACCCCTCGTGTATATCATTATACGCGTCGGGCCCGGCGCTTTCTTGCGCCTTGCATCCGGCACTTTTGGAACGGCCTGCGAAACCGGACTTGTCGCCAGTCTGTCTGGAGGAGGCGCTGCCTCCTCCAGACCTCCACCGCCAGGGAACGATGTTCCCTGGACCCTGGATTCGCGGCGAAACCATCGCTGGCAGGGCCGACATCGGTGCGGCGGTGAGCGTCCCTGGGCAATGCTTTCCCGGAGCCGTCGCAGACGGCTTCGGGAATCGCAGGGGGTCCGGGGGAGATCATCTCCCCCGGCGGGGTGCGGGGCGGAGCCCCGATTCAACAGTCTGCCTAGCTCTTGGCGAGCAAAGACTCCAGTATGGCAAAGGCCTTGTCGATGCCCGAGGCGTCGGTGCCTCCGGCCTGGGCCATGTCCGGCCTGCCGCCGCCGGAGCCGCCGATGGCCGCGGCCACGTCCTTGATCAGCGACTGGGCCGTGAAGCGGCCGTGCAGATCCTTGGACACGGCCAGGATCAGGCTGACCTTGCCGTCCTCCTGGGGTGCGGCCAGGGCCGCCACGCCAGAGGGCATCTTGGAGCGGATGTCGTCCATCTGCTCGCGCAGCGCCTTCACGGAGACGCCCTCGACGCGCGCCGCGAGCAGCTTGACCCCGGCCACCTCGCGCACGTCGTCCATGAGGCTCTTGCCCGCGCCGGAGAGCAGCCGCGCCTGCAACTGCTCGCGCTCCTTGCGCAGGCCCTTGATTTCGGCCTGAAGCTCGGTGATGCGGGCCGTGATCTCGCCCGGCCGCGACTTGAGCAGCGCGGCGGCCTGGGCGGCCTCGGCCCGAAGCCGCGCGATCTCGGCCAGGGCGTTTTCGCCCGTGGCGGCCTCGATGCGGCGCACTCCGGCGGCCACGCCGGATTCGGAGACGATCATGAACGGCCCGGCCTGGCCGGTGTTGGAGAGGTGCGTGCCGCCGCAAAGCTCCATGGACACGCCCGGCACCTCGATCACGCACACGGACTCGCCGTACTTCTCGCCGAAGAGCGCGGTTGCGCCGCGCTCCATGGCGGCCTTCACGGACATGACCTCGCGCGCCACGGGGATGGCCGCGAGGACGGCCTCGTTGACGCGCTTTTCGATCGCGGCGATCTCCTGCGGCGTCAGCGCGCTGATGTGGGTGAAGTCGAAGCGAAGCCGATCCGGGCCCACGAGCGAGCCCGCCTGCTTGACGTGCTCGCCAAGAACCTCGCGCAGCGCGGCGTGCAGCAGGTGCGTGGTGGTGTGGTTGCGGGCCGTGGACAGGCGCGCCTCCTCGTCCACGATGAGTCTGGCCTCCTGGCCGCGTCCCAGGTCGCCTTCGGTCACGAAGACCTTGTGCACGTGCAGTTCGGGCGCGGGCTTGAGGGTGTCGAGCACGTCGGCCGCGCCGGACATGGTCTCGATGGCGCCCACGTCGCCCGCCTGCCCGCCTGACTCGCCGTAGAAGGGTGTTTTGGCGGCGACCACGTAGCCGCCCTGGCCCTGCGGCAGCTTCTCCACGGGCTGCCCGGCCTCGTCGAGCACGGCCACGAGCTTGGATTCGGCCGTGAGCGCGTCGTAGCCGACGAACTCGCACGACAGGCCCGTCTCCAGGAGCGCGGCGAAGCGGCCAGCGAGATCCTGCTCGCCCGAGCCCTTCCAGGCCTCGCGGGCGCGGGCCTTCTGTTCGGCCATGCAGGCCGTGAAGCCCTTCTCGTCCACGGTAAAGCCCTGCTTTTCGGCCACGTCCTTGACGATGTCGATGGGGAAGCCGAAGGTGTCGTAGAGCTTGAAGCAGAGTTGCCCCGGCACCACCGTGGCCTTGGCCTTGGCGAGCGCGGCCAGCTCCTCGGAGAGGATGTCGAGCCCCTTGCCCAGGGTGCGGGCGAAGCGTTCCTCCTCCTCGCGCACCACGCGCGCCATGAAGCCCTTGTTCTCGGTCAGGTCGGGGTAGGCCTCGCCCATGACCTCGGCCACCTTCTCGCAGACCTTGTACATGAAGGGCTCGGTGAAGCCGATGAGCGTGCCGAAGCGCAGCGCCCGGCGGATGATGCGGCGAAGCTCGTAGGCCCGGCCCTCGTTGGAGGGCATCACGCCGTCGGTGATGAGGAAGGCGGCGGCGCGGGAGTGGTCCGCGATGACGCGCAGGGCCACGTCCTGCTCCTCGTCGCCCGAGCCGTACTTCACCTTGGCCAGGGCGGCGATGAAGCCGATCAGCTCCTGGAAGAGGTCGCACTCGAAGTTGGAGGTCTTGCCCTGGCACACGGCGGCCACGCGTTCGAGGCCCATGCCGGTGTCGATGGAGGGGCGCGGCAGGGGCACGCGGTTGCCCGGCGCGATCTGGTCGTACTGCATGAAGACGAGGTTCCAGATTTCCAGGAACCGGTCGCAGTCGCAACGGCCGATGCCGCAGTCCGGGCCGCAGCTCATCTGCTCGCCCTGGTCCACGTAGATCTCGGAGCAGGGACCGCAGGGGCCGGTGTCGCCCATGGACCAGAAGTTGTCCTTCTCGCCGAGGCGGAAGATGCGCTCGGGCGCGACGCCCGCCACGGTGCGCCACAACTCATCGGCTTCGTCGTCGTCGGTGTAGACCGTGACGTAGAGGCGGTCCTTGGACAAGCCGAGTTCTTTGGTCACGAACTCCCAGGCGTAGCGGATGGCCTCGGCCTTGAAGTAGTCGCCAAAGGAGAAGTTGCCGAGCATCTCGAAGAAGGTGTGGTGGCGCGCGGTGCGGCCCACGTTCTCCAGGTCGTTGTGCTTGCCCGAGATGCGCAGACACTTCTGCGAGGTGGCGGCGCGGGAGTAGGCGCGCTTCTCCTGGCCCAGGAAGAGTTTCTTGAACTGCACCATGCCCGCGTTGGTGAAGTACAAGGTGGGGTCGTCGCGCGGGACCAGGGGCGAGGAGGGAACCACCTCGTGGCCCTGGCGGGCGAAGTAGTCGAGAAAGCGCCTGCGGATTTCGCTCGCGGTCATCATCGGGAAAAAGCTCCTTTACGGAAAATGGCGGGACCGGACGCTGCCGATCCCGCCCTTGCGTCGCGGGGGTTAGTCGTCGGTTGCGGGGGTTTCGTCGTCCTTGGCCGAAAGATCGAGCATGCCCAGATGCTGCATCAGGTCCTGCTCGATGCGCGCCATGAGATCGGGATTGTCCAGAAGGAGCGTGCGCACGTTCTCCTTGCCCTGGCCCAGGCGCTCGGAGCCATAGGAGAACCACGAGCCGGACTTGTCGATGACCTTGGCGTCCACGCCCAGGTCGATGAGCTCGCCCGGCCGGGAGATGCCCGTGCCGTAGAGCACGTCGAAGGAGGCCTCGCGGAAGGGCGGCGCGACCTTGTTCTTGACGATCTTCACGCGGGCGCGCACGCCGTAGGCCTCGTCCTGGTTCTTCAGGGTCTGGATGCGGCGGATGTCCAGGCGCAGCGAGGAGTAGAATTTGAGCGCGTTGCCGCCGGTGGTGGTCTCGGGGTTGCCGTAGCCCATGGTGCCGATCTTCATGCGGATCTGGTTGATGAAGATGACGGCCGTGTTGGACTTGTGGATGGAGCCGGTGAGCTTGCGCAGGGCGTGCGACATGAGGCGTGCCTGTCCGCCCACCTGGGTCTCGCCCATGCTGCCTTCGAGTTCGGCCTGGGGGATGAGCGCGGCCACGGAGTCCACGACGATGACGTCCACGGCGCCGGAGCGCACGAGCATGTCCGCGATGTCCAGGGCCTGCTCGCCGTAGTCGGGCTGGGAGATGAGCAGGTCGTTGGTCATCACGCCCAGGCGGCGGGCGTACTTGATGTCCAGGGCGTGCTCGGCGTCGATGAAGGCGGCCGTGCCCCCGGCCTTCTGGGCCTCGGCGATGATGTGCAGCGCCAGCGTGGTCTTGCCGCTGGATTCGGGGCCGAAGATTTCGGTCACGCGGCCGCGCGGGATGCCGCCCACGCCAAGCGCCAGGTCCAGGCCGATGGAGCCCGTGGGGATGACCGGGATGGCCTGGTGGGCGTCCTCGGAGAGGGTCATGATGGAGCCCTGGCCCCACTTGCGTTCGATGGTCGTCAGGGCGGTCTTCAGCGCGTCGCGGCGGCTGTCTTCGGGGGATGCGGTCGCTGCCTTGCGGGCCATGTGAGCCTCCGGGTGAAAGATGGCGAAACCAGTCGTCAGTAGCAGATGAGTCGCCGCCGGGCAAGGCGGCTCGTCAGGCCGTCCCCGGCGCAGCATCCGCGGCGTTGCCGCAAAAGCGACAGGGCCGGGGCCTTGCGGGGGGCTACTCCCGGAAGAGGACCACGAGGCCGTCGTCTATCTTGCTGGTCTCGGAGCGGTACGCAGTCTGCGGATCGAGGTCGAAGACCACCCGCAGTTTGTCCGGGTGGCGGCCCAGGCGCACGGACTTGAGCCCATGCGAGGCCACGACCATCTCGCGCGCGCCCTTGGGCGCCCAGTCGCCGGGCACGTCCAGGATCATGCGCTTGGGGTTCTCCAGGAAAAAGGTGGAGAAATCCACGGGCCCGCCGAACACCAGGCGCACCATGAGTTCGCCGTCCTTGATTCCCCTGTTGACCGAAACGCTGCCGCGCCTGAGGGCGGGCTTTTGCGCCGGGGCCGTGGCCAGGGGCGAGGGAGGGTCGGGTTGCGGCCTGACGGCTTGCGAAGTGGACTTCGGAGCAGTCTTTGCGGCCTCGGCTTTGCCTTCCAGCGTCGTAGCCGGGGCAGTCGGGGCAGCCGGAGAAGGCGGCCTGGCCGTCTCGGCCGCGGGTTTGGGCAGGGTCATGGATTCGCGCGGCAGCGGCGGCTCGGGCAGGATCAGGGGCGGCGGCTCGGTGGCGTTTTGCGCCTGCTCGGTTTTCCTGATCTGCTCTTCGGGCGGCAGGTCCGCCTTGGCCCGTGAGGGCGGCGTTACGGCGCGCCGCACGGTGTAGTCATCGGGGCTCACGTTCGCGGCCGGCTCCTGGGCCTGGGCCTGACCGGGGACGAGGGGTGCGAGAAAGGCGACCACCAGAAGTGCGGCGCATGAGATGGCCCACAGAGACCGCAGACACGCGCGAGCGCGACGGCATGGAGCCGCTCGCGTGGCCCCGGCGGGCCGTGGGGGGTGGTGGTGTCCGCTCTGCATGCCGTTTGGGCTTGTGTCCTGCCGGTTCCGAAAATCTCCCAACGGTCAATACGGCGGATGAACCGGCTTGGCAAGTCCGGGGCCGCTTTCGGGTCGGTCTGTCAGAGCGCGAACTCCTCCAGGTGGATGCGCGAGGGGGCAAATCCCTCGCGCAGGAGCGCATCGCGGCAGAAGGCCATGAACGGCGGCGGGCCGCAGACGAAGCAGCGCGCCTGGCGGGGAACCTCGGTGATCAGGGAGGCAAGCCCCGGGCCGTCGAGACGGGCCGTGCTCGGCCCTCTGGTGAAGACGTGGTGCAGCCGAAATCCCGGCAGGGTGGCGGCCAGGGTTCCGATCTCCTCGGCGTGCACCACGTCCTCGGGCGTGCGGTTGCACCAGATCAGGGTCACGTGGCGCTTGGCGGCCTCTGGCCCGGCGTGGGCCGAGGCGGCCATGTGGCGCAGCATGGAGAGCATGGGCGTGATGCCCACGCCCCCGGCCAAAAAGAGCAGTTCATCGGCAGGGGGCGCGCCGCGCACGAGGTGGCTGAAACGGCCGTAGGGGCCGCGCACGAAGGTAGTGTCGCCGGGCGAGAGCGCGCCGAGTCGGGCCGTGTAATCGCCCGAGCAGCGGATGGTGAAGCGAAGCGCGTCTTCGCCCGGAGCCGAGGCGATGGTGAAGGGGTGCTCCTCGCGCGGCAGGGCCGGGCTTTGCAGGGTCAGAAAGGCGAATTGGCCGGGCGCGTGGTCGAAGACGGGGCCGGATTCGGGCGCGAGCACGATCTCGTGCGCCTCGCCGCCAAGCGGCGTGACGCTCTTCACACGGCAGTGCAGCGGCCTGGGCGCGAAGCGAAGCAGCAGATACACGGCCGCGATCAGCGGCAGGGCCAAGTCCGCGGCCTTGAACGGGCCGCCCACGAAGGAGGCGTGCAGCCCCACGACCAGGGCCAGACCCAGCGCGGCCAGCCGGTGCGCGGGCAGCCAGAGATGGAAGGGCAACTCCAGCCAAGCGCGCCAGCGCGCCACGGCGGCCAGCCCCCAGAGCATGGTCAGCGCTGTCGCCCCGGCCACCAGCGGCCACTGTGAGATGGCAGGAGCGCCCAAGCCCACTTCCTCGGGATAGAAAATGATGAAGGGATGGGACAGGGCCAGCAGGGCGGCGGCGATGCCGAAAGCCCGGTGCCCGAGGAACAGGCGGTCGAGCCCGGCGAACCTGTCGAGCAGACGGCAGCGGCTGGCGATGGCGAACTGCACGGCCAGGCACAGGGCGGCGGCCATGCCCACGGAGCGTCCCGCCGCGCGCCACCATTCAGGCGAGTACGGCGGAGCTTGCTCGCCCGCGAGCACGATCAGCGGCGCGCCGATCACGGTCAGGACGGCTGCCAGGAGCAGAAGCCGCGCGCCCAGGCCCGAGGCGGCGGCAAGGGTCACGGGTTTCGCGCTCATGCGCCACCTCCCTTGGCCATGGCCGGGTGCCGGGCCGCAGCGCCGCCCGCGTTCCTGACGCAGCCGCGAAGGGCCGCGCGCGGGCCTTCGGGCCGCACAAGGCCCAAAATGACGTGGGCCAGGGGGATTTTGGCCCAGAGGATGGCGATGTCCGCGAAGGTGGATTGCAGGAGCACGGTGGCAAGCGTCACCGGGCCCCACCAGGTGGTCAGCGAGTACCAGGCCATGGCCACGGTGCCGATGATGACCGTGAACCAGGCGGCCAGCACGGCGTAGGGCGCGAGGTCGCGGCGCAGGAAGAGGAACGGCAGGACGAAGGCATTGGCCCCGCCGACGACGGCCGGAATCCAGTTGTATAGCGAGTCCTGCACCGGGTGGATGCGCAGGTGCAGAAGCAGCCCGCCGAGCGATATCCAGAACCAGGCGAAGGCCAGCAGGCGGGCGAGGCGGCGCGGGTCGCTCAACGCGCCCGGGGGAGTTGTCTTGCGCGGAACGGGGGCTGTCTGTGCGGATGTCACGGCGCGTCTTCCTCCATGGGTTCTCGCGCCTTAATATTACCGGGAGCGCAAAGTTTTTTACTTTGCGCTCCCGCGGCTTCGCCGCTTCAGCCCGCCTTTGGTGGGCCGTATTGATAACCCGGCGCACGAAAATATTGCATATTTTCTGCCCCGGGTAATACCACAAATCAGGCCCGAGGAAACCCCTTTGTCGTCTCGCGGACCAGGGTTTCAAGCCGCTTCACGTCCTCGGCGCGGGGAATGAGTCCCCGGCCGAAGGGCGCGGCCCACGGCTCGCCGCGCAACAGCGCGTCGGCCCAGCGGCCCGTCTCGGGCGAAAAGAAGCGCCTGGTGTTGCGCACCAGATGCGCCTTGGCCCGGCCGTCGTTGGCCTGGGCCAGGTGCGAGAAGTTGCCGCCGTGCCAGTGATGGCGGAAGAGCACCGCGCCCACGCGGCGAAAGACGCACCCGGCCTGGGCCATCTGGACCCACAGGTCCCAGTCCTCGTAGTCCGTGTTGGCGCGAAACCCGCGTGTGCGCGCCAGGGCCGCGCGCCTGAACATGGCCGTGGGCGCGAGGATGTTCTGGATGCGCAACAGCCCGGGATCGAATTCGGGCAGGCGCACGGCGCGCGCCGTTCCATCCGCCTCCACCTCCTCGTAGTCGGGATAGGCCACGTCCGCGCCCGCGTCGAGCGCCCCGGCCAGGGCCGCAAGAAAACCCGGCAGCGGCTCGTCGTCGGGGTCCAGGCAGACCGCGTAGTCGCCCGAGGCCGCGGCGAGCCCCTCGTTTCGCGTCCGGCCCGGCCTGCCGCCGTGGCTCAGGCGAAGGAGCGCGGACCTGGCCGCGCCCAATCCGGGCAGCAGGCGCTCGGCCACGGCCACGGAGTCGTCCGTGCTGCCGTCGTCGGCCAGCACGATCTCGGTGCGCTCGCGCGGGAAGTCCTGCGCGGCCAGCGCGCCGAACAGGCGCGGCAAAAAGCGCGCGTAGTTGTGGCAGGGAACGACGACGGAAACGCTGGCGACCATGTCCCGACTTTACAGCACGCGGGGGCTGATGCACAATCCAAACATCATGGCCGCGCGGCGCACCATCACCATGACCCTGTTCAACAGGCCCGAGTACCTGCGGAAGGTGCTCGGCGCGCTTTCGCGCTGCATCGGCATCGAGCGCTACCACCTCATCGCCTGCGTGGAACCCGGCAACGCCGAGGTTCTGGATCTGGCGCGCGGCGTCGGCTTCACCCGCTCCACGCGCGTGGTGGAGAACGAAAAGCTCCTCTCCTGTCCGGTGAACGTCTATCAGGCGCTGTCCCTGGCTTTTCTGGAGACCGACTACAACATCCACCTCGAAGACGACATCCTGCTCGCGCGCGACGCGCTGCTCTACTTCGAGCACTGCGGCCGGGCCTTTCGCGACGACGCCTCCGTCTTCACCGTGACCGCCTACAACAACCAGAAGCCGCCCGAGCCGGAGTGGGGCCGCACGGCGCGTCGCGCCTGGTTCACGCCCTGGTCCTGGGCCACCTGGCGCGACCGCTTCGAGGAGATGCGGCCGCTGTGGGACTTTGACTACTCGCACGGCAACTGGGATAATAACCTGAACACGCGGGTGCGCGGCGAGCGGGTGGAGATATTCCCCATCCTGGCCAGGGCGCAGAACATCGGCGTGGAGGGCGTGCACATCCCCTCGGCCGAGTGGGGCCGCACCTTCCACTACAACGAGTTCTGGGCGGGCCGGGTGGCCGCGCCCAGGAACCCGGACTGGGCCGAGAATCCCGACTGGGAGTGGAGCCCGCACCAGGCCGATCCCGAGCAACTCCGGAAGCTGCCGCGCGAGTGGCTGCGCGCGGCGGGCATTCCTCTGCCGCCTGAGCTGGACGAAGACTAGCGGGCTGCTGAAAACGCGCCATCTGCGGCGTTGCAGCGAAAGCGCCGATCCCTCGCGTATTGAGCAGCCCGGCAAAAGGTGTTTGGCAACGCCACCGTTGAATGCGGTACCTTTTGGAGACTGCTTATTGCCTGGAGCAGAGAGCATGCAATGTTTTCTGCTCCGGGTAATATTCTTTGATACGCGTCGGGCCTGGATTGTTCTTGCGCCCTGCATCCGACGCGTTTTGAGCAGCCCGACAAAAGGTGTTTGGCAACGAGTTTTGGCAGTTGTCAAATGGCGTTTGACAACTGCTCTTCAACCTAGTCGCTTTCCTTGAAAATCGCTTAAAGGGGGTGGCGGATGTTCTGTTTGGCCGCCCGGTTGAACCCGGTCAATCCGAAGAGATATCCGAGGGAAAATCCGGGGGAGTCGAGGCGGTTCGGTTGAAGCGGGCGGCGTGGTCGCCGCCCGCTTCTCCGTTTCAATCAGTATGTAGCCGAAGCGAAGGCGGGTTTCGAGTTCCTAGTCGTTCAAGGCCTCGTAGACCTTGCCCACCAGCTTCTCCGAGGGCGTCAGCGTCTTCTTGCCCGGCTCCCACTTGGCCGGGCAGGCCTCGGCCGGATGGTCCTTCAGGTAGACGTTGGCCTTCATCTTGCGCACCAGTTCGTCGGCGTTGCGGCCCACGTTGTAGAAGTTGATCTCCGAGCCCACGAGCACGCCTTCGGGATTGATGACGAAGGTGCCGCGCAGGGCCAGGCCGGTCTCGCCGTCATAGACGCCGAAGTAGCGCGATATCTTACCCGTGGGGTCGGCGGCCATCTTGTACCCGACGTTGGCCAGGAGCCGCTCGTCCGTGCGCCAGGCCATGTGCGTGAACTTGGTGTCCGTGGAAACGGAAATGACTTCGCAGCCGAGCTCTTTCAGTTCGGGATGCTTGTCGGCCAGATCGGCCAGCTCCGTGGGGCAGACGAAGGTGAAGTCGGCCGGGTAGAAGACCAGCACGACCCACTTTCCGCCCTTGCGCAGCTTTTTCAGCTCGATCTCGCCGAAGCCGCCTTCCTTGGGGTCGTAGACTTCCATCTTGAAGTTCTCGACCTCCTTGCCGATCCGCGCGTGCTGGTCGCAGCAGCAATGGTGGTGATGGTGCCCCTCACGGCAGCATTTGTTTTCTTCGCTCATTGTATGTCCTCCTGTTCGGGTGATGTCGGGCCGGCCCGCTGAACGATGTTTTGCAACGCTCAGCGAAGGCCACTTAGTCCATCGTAGTATTCGGACGTGTGATTCTCGTCAAGAGGCAGGATGAAGTCGTGTCCGCGAGGCAAGAGGTCGCTCGCAGGCGGGCTTGCGGTCCGAAAAGCCAGGGTGTAACAGGGATGACACGCACGAGGCCTATACATTGGGCCATGGCTTCCCATGAAGTCGAATGCGATGTGCGCAAGGAAAGGCGGCATCAACGCGAATCCTGGCACGCCTCGCCGCGCCGCGAGCGGTCCGGCGAACGGCCGAACGAACCCAGGCCGTCAGGGCCGAATTTCCCGCACGACGGGACCGGGCCTTGCTTGTCCCGGCCGATCCCCCTCCCAAACGTCCCCAACGCCGGATTTCGCGGCGCAGACCTTGTCCTGGTCGTGCGCCGCGCGGCGTCCCATACCCCCAACGTCACCACCGGAGCCACAATGCAGCCCATGAAGAAGCAGTTCATCGTGGACACCAACGTTCTCCTGGAAGATCCCAAAGCGCTCCTGCAACTGCGCAACGGCGCGGAGAACGACGTCTTCATTCCCTACCACGTCCTGCTCGAACTCAACAAATTCAAGAAGGATCCGCGTCTGGGCCACATCGTCAGCCGCGTGGTCGCGCTGCTCGCCGAGCACCCCGACGCCTTCAGGATTCTCAAGGCCGAGCGCATCGCCGAGGCCTTCAGCAGCCACGTGGACAACTTCATCCTCGACGAGATCACCGCCTCGGGCATCGAGAAGCCCATCCTGGTGACCAACGACAAGCTGTTGCAGTTGCAGGCCGCGAGCAAGGGCATCGACTCCGAGGCCTACAAGGAGTCCATGCCCTTCAAGTCCGAGGCCGAGTACTACACCGGCTTCACGGACAACGGGACCGCGCCCATCGCCAATTCCTTCCGCTGGATCGAGGGCCGTCCGGTCTTCCACGGGCCCGAGGGCGAGAAGGTCGTCAGCTACCAGCACAAGGCCTGGGGCGTGACCCCGCGCAGCGTGTACCAGAACCTGGCCCTGGAGTTGCTCACTCACCCGGCGATCGACATCGTCTCCATCCAGAGCGAGGCGGGCTACGGCAAGAGCTTTCTGGCCCTGGCCGCCGCGCTGCATCTGGTGCTGGAGAAGAAGAGCCATCAGAAGGTCTACGTGGTCAAGCCCATGTACGAGATCGGCCAGAAACTCGGCTACCTGCCGGGCAAGGTCGAGGAAAAGATGGAGCCCTACACGCGCTACATCTCCGACCTGATCATGAAGCTGCACGCGCTTCGGCCCGCGAACCGTCTGTTCACCAACCCCGACGTGTACCCGCCGCAGTTCGACATCAAGCGCTTCGAGCTTCTGCCTCTGGCCTACATCCGGGGCATGACCATCGAGAACGCCGTGGTCATCGTGGACGAGATGCAAAACCTCTCGCGCAACGAGACGCGCGCCCTGCTCTCGCGCATGGGCGAGGGCGTGAAGTGCTTCTGCCTGGGCGACACGCGCCAGATCGACAACCCCTACCTCTCGCAGGAGAACAACGGCCTGAACTGGGTGGTCAAGAAATTCAAGGGCTCGGACATCTACGCGCACCTGGTGCTCAAGGGCGAGAAGTCGCGCGGCCCCATCACCGACTTGGTCATCAAGAGCGGCCTGTAGGGGCCAAGCCGCCGAAAAGCCCCATTTGCGGGATTGCTGCGGAGAGTCCAGTCCCTCGCGTATGTCTTTAGGGCGGCCTATGACTCTGTTGCGCCAATTGTTGAGCAACTACGTTCCGCAGACCGTTCAAAAAGCGCCAGATGCAAGGCGCAAGAAAGCGCCGGGCCCGACGCGTATTCCAGATACGCGAGGGGTCGGCGCTTTTGCAGCAACGCCGCAGATGGTGTTTTGGGGACGGTCTGCGCGGATGACAGGCGATGCAGCCTGTGCTAGGCATGGAATGCGAGGTTCCATGCGGTCGGTTCGCGAGTTGCGTTCACGGGCCGTGGCCGCGCGGCAGCCGAAGGAAAAGGCCGCGAACGAGATTGTTGACGAACTTCTTTTCCTAGGCTGCTCAAAAAGGCCCAGATGCAAGGCGCAAGAAAAGTTCAAGGCCGACGCGTATTAGCAATACGCGAGGATTTGAACTTTTCGCAGCAACGCAGCAGATGGGACTTTTTCAGCAGCCGGGAACTTTTTTCGCACCTGGGCGGGCACGGCGATGGCGAAACAGGCGAGGAACGGCGGGACGAAGCGACGGGCCGTGTCCAACGGGCAGGCGCCCGCACGGGCCGTGTTGGCTGCGCTTTGCCTCGTTCTTGCGTTCGTCCTCGGCGGAGCGCTGGAGGCCACGGCCCAGGACAAGACCGAGGCCTCGGGCTACGGCGTGCGCACGCCCGGCCGCGCGCTCCCCAAGCCCACCGGCGCGCTGCCCCAGGGGGCCACGAGCGTCCGCGCCAAGTCCCTGCCCACGGGCCGCGTGGACGTGACCTGCGGTCCGCGCGACACGAGTCTCGCCCAGTGCATCGAGAACGCCAGGGCCTCGGGCCAGGGCGTCTTCGATCTGCCGCCAGCGATCACGTACGAACATCTGCCCGGCCTGTTCCAGCGGGGGCTTCGCTACTATGACCTCTCGGGCGACTTCAGTCGCTATCGCGGCTACCGCTTCGTCATGACCTTTCGTCGCCTGAGCAACGACGAGATCGACGACCGGACAAACCGCAGGGCGAGCGCCATCGGCGCTGGGCTTGCCGGAGGCATGGCGCTTTCGGCGGTCACGCCCTTTGTGCCGCTCACGCCGGTCATCTTTCTCTTCGACAGCGCCACGGCTGAAATGGACCGCGCGCGCGTGGAGGAGGACGCGCGAGCGCGCGGCGTGCCCCTGCCCGACCTGGGCTCCTTCGAGACCACGTGGGACGACTACGGCCGCACCTACCGGGGCTACCTCGGCGGGAGCATCGCCCCCGAGGGCGAGGACGGCGTGTACGCGACCTACGTGGTCACCTCCTGCTCCATAGAGCGGCTGGGTTCAAAGGAAGTGGCGCGGCAGGCGTCCGCCAGACCCGGCGCGCACGCTACCCCGTCGGGGGCTGGGGTGGGCGTTTCGCCCGTGGCCTCGGCATCCTCCCCGCCAGCGGCCGTATATGACGCCGCACACGACGCCAATCTCGGCACATCGCACGACGTATCGTCCGGCACAGCGCAGGGCGATGCGCCCGTGTCTCCGCTTCGGATTTTCGACCTGGGCAAGTGAGTCCTTGTCCGCTGGGGACTTCCCGAACCACGCATGGCGGCGGATCGGCGGTTTTTCGACGCCCCGGAACGGTTGGACAAGCGCAATATTTTGCGGGTATATGCTTAGATCGTCCGTTTCGGCATGCCGGAATTGATGTTGTTGACAAACGCTGTTTTTCAGGTCGTTCAAAAAGTCTCAGATGCAGGGCCGCACAAAAAGTTCAAGACCGACGAGCATATCTTGTGCGCGAGGGTTGAATTTTTTGCGGCAACGCAGCAGAGGGGGCTTTTAAGACGGCCTGAGCCGTACTCTTTGAACGTCATCGGGGGAAACGATGAAAATATTGCGCGCCACGCGCATGGATCGTTGCATCGGCTGTCATTCGTGCTCCCTGGCCTGCGCTCGTCAGGTGCACAAGAAGGTCTCCTGGCGCACGGCTGGAATACGCATCAAGTCCAGCGGCGGCATCACCACCGGCTTCGAGGCCAACGTGTGCCTGGGCTGCGAGCCCGCGCCTTGCGCCGCAGCCTGTCCCACCGGCGCCTACTCGCAACGCAAGGGCGGAGGCGTGCTCGTCAAGATGAAGCTATGCATCCGTTGCGGCCAATGCGCGGCCGCCTGTCCGGTGGACGCCATCTATCTTGACGACACGGGAGTGCCCTACGTCTGCATCCACTGCGGCCAGTGCGTGCCGTATTGCCCGCACGACTGTATCGAGATGCGCGAGAAACCCGAACATGTCTGCGTGGGAGGGACCTGCGATGTCTGATGCCGCGTTTCGCGTCTGCATAGTCCACCTCGACGAGGGCAAGGGCGAGATTGTCTCGTTTGGAGACAAGAATCTGCACATCGGCGGCAGCGGCCTGGCCGCGGCCCTGTTCGAGAAGTACGGCCTGCCGAATGAATCCTGGTCGCACCCCGACCAGCCGTTGATCTTCGCCATCGGCTGCCTGACCGGCTATTTTCCGCTCATGTCCAAAGTCGTGGCGGGCTTCAAGTCGCCCTATCACGACCAGTACGCCGAGTCGCACGCCGGAGGCCGTCTGGCCCTGGCCATGCGTTTCGCGGGCTACGACGCCATTGTGCTGCGCGGCCGGGCGCGGCTGCCCGTGGCCGTGCACGTGGGAGCGCGGGTCATCGAGACCAAGGACGCCAACTACCTGTGGGGGGCAAACGTTTTCACCACCGGCCGGGTCATCCGCCGTGCCTTCCCGGGCGCCTCGGGGCATCGCAGCATCATGCGCATCGGCCCGGCGGGCGAGACGCTCTCGGCCTACGGCTGCATCAACGTGGATACCTTTCGCCACTTCGGCCGCCTGGGTTCGGGCTCGGTCATGGGCGTGAAGAACGTCAAGGCCATCGTGGTTTCGGGCGACTCGGACCTGCCGCTGCCCGGGCCCGACCCCAAGGCCTACGGCAAGCTCTTCAAGAAGGTCTACGAGGACATGACCGCCACGGAGATGATGAGCAAGTACCACAACCTCGGCACGCCAGGAAACGTCATCCCCATCAACGAGTTGAAGTCGCTGCCCATCAGGAACCTGCAGCAGACCACGGACCCCGACGCCGTGGGCATCTCGGGCGAGAAGTTCGCGGCCGATCTGCTCATCCGCAACGCCGCCTGCGCGGGCTGTCCCGTGGGCTGCATCCACGTGGGCATGCTGCGCGAGCAGTTCCAGGACGAGCACCGTTTCCAGATCCGGCAGGTTTCCTACGACCACGAACTGATCTTCGCCCTCGGGTCCATGGTCGGCGTCATGGACGCCTCGGGCGCGCTCGCTCTCATGGACGAGGTGGAGAAGCAGGGCCTGGACGCCATGAGCGCGGGCGTGGCCCTGGCCTGGGCCACGGAGGCCTACCAGAAGGGGCTTTTGACCAAGGAGCAGGTCGAGTACGACCTCGCCTTCGGCAACGTGGATGCCTACAAGGAGGCCATCTGGTGCCTGGGCCACGGCAAGAACGAATTCTACCGCGCGCTGGCTCAGGGAGCCATGGTCGCGGCGAAAAAGTTCGGGGGCGAGGACTTCGCCTGCGTGCTCGGCCAGGAGATGGCGGGCTACGCCACGGGCGAGACCTTCTTCGCCTCGCAGTCGCTGTCGTTTCGCCATTCGCACCTGGACACCGGGGCCTACGGCTACGACCAGAAGGAGCACGACAAGAATGCGGACAAGGCAGTCAAGTACTTCGTGGACGACGAACGCGAGCGTGTGATCCTGACCTCGCTCGTCTCCTGCCTGTTCGCGCGAGGGGTATACAAAAAGGGACTTCTGGCCGAGTGCCTGACCTCGGTGGGGCTGCCCGACCTGGCCGCGAACCTGGACAAGGCCGCGGACGAAATGCAGCGCCTGCGCTGGCGCATGCGGCTGTCCACGGGCTATGAACCCGAGAAGACCAGCGTGCCCAAGCGCTTCCTGGAGGTCGAGACCTGGGCCGGGAAGATGGACCCTGGGTATCTCGACGCCGTGCGCGCGGGCTACATCAAGGCTATCCGCGAACTGGGCGCGCCGCGCGGGGAAAGCTGAGCAGGCTGTTGAAAAAGTCCCATTTGCTGCGTTGCCGCGAAAAGTTCGAGGCCGCGTGTGGGTGAACTGCACGAAGGCTCTTCGCGGCGACGCGGCAGATGAAGCTTACGGGCGGCCTGGGGAATGAAGGCCGCACCACAAAAAGCCGGGCGGAGGTTCTTCCGCCCGGCTTTTTCATGCCCTTCGTCGAGTGGCGGCCAGGGGCCGACGTTTCAGGCGAGCCCGCGAACCGGGGCGTCTCGATCATTTCCCCAAAAAAACAGGCCCTGGTCATGGACCAGGGCCTGTGGGGTTTCTGTGGTGCCGCGGCACAGAATTGAACTGCGGACACGGGGATTTTCAGTCCCCTGCTCTACCAACTGAGCTACCGCGGCACGCGTCAGGGAAAAGACGGATACACAAAAGCCAGGGGCATGGCAAGGGCTTTTTCGCCCGGCGATGCGGCCCGACCGCCATTCGTTCCTTCGGCCTGCGGCTGTCTACTGCTTGCACCCGCATGGGGCCAGGGCCAGCGCGATGCGGTCGATGACCTCCTCGGGCAGCCCCTGCGCGGGGTAGGGTGTGAGGCTTAGGGTGCGCACCGCGCCGACCAGCGAGCAACTCACGAACTGCGTGGCCAGGCGGGCGTCCCCCGGCTCCAGCGTGCCGTCGCGCATGCCCTCGCTCACGCAGGCTTCGAGCATGGTCCAGACCTCGCTGAACTTGGTGGTCATGGTCTCGCGGTCCTCGCGCGTCTTCATGTCGGAATAGGGCGAACAGCGAATCAGCACCAGGAAGTGGTCGTCCGGGTCGAGACAGGCATCGAGATAGGCCCGGCAGAAGCGGCGCACGGATTCGGCGCCGCTGGGCGAATCCTCGATGGCCGAGCGCAGCCGCGCCAGAAGACTTTCCAGCACGTCCATGCCCGCGGCCAGGAAGAGTTTTTCCTTGTTGCCGTAATGGTGGGCCAAAAGTCCCATGGCCACACCCGCGCGCTGCGAGATCATGGCGAAGGTCGTTTCGGCGTAGCCGTGCTCGCCGAAGAGTTCCTTGGCCGCCTTGAGGAGTGCTTCTTTCTTGGTCATGTCGGTTGGCCGGTTTCTCCGCGTGGGTTTGCCGTTTGGCCCGGTCTGGATACGAACGCTGGCGCGGACTGTCAATCTCGGGAGAGATTTTCTGCTCCACCCCTGCAAGGGGGCGCCGGGAGGCGGCCCGGCGCCCCTGGAGGTGGGCTGTGCAGAGGCAAAAGAAGCGGAGCCCTGTCGGACGAGGGCTCCGCGAAGGCGGGGTGTTGGGGCCATGTGAACCGTATCTGATCGCCCTTTTCGCCATTTGGCGCGAATTGGGCGTGGGCGGCGGCTCGATGCCGGGGTTGCCGTGTCTTGTCGGGCCCCCGGGCTGGCTGTTGCAAAGATCGGTTTCGCTGTTCGGGTGGAGTGCGCCTGGGATCGGCTGACCTCGATGGTGTGTCGGCCTGGTCCAGGGGCCGCCTGGGGCGGCCGGGCGAAGTCCGGCGTGTTGCAAGCGTGGCGGGCTCGCGCGGTCTCCGCCCGGCTGCCAGGCGTCGTTTTCCAACCCTTACCAAAAGACAGGAGCGGGGGGCGCCGTCCTGTCGTTGCTGATTGCTTACTCAATCAGCAACGACTTCCTTCTATCCGCCTCTTTTGGTCGGGTCAAGCGATTTTGCGAGGAAATGGAAAAAATTTTACGCCCATCCTCATGCCCGCTTCTCCTGGCTCTTCAGGGCCATTTCCTCGCGCAGGCAGTAGAGCACCGGCACCACGAACCACGTCAGGCAGGCCACGGTCATGCCGCCGAAGGACGGGATGGCCATGGGCAGCATGATGTCCGCGCCCCGGCCCGTGGAGGTCAGCACCGGCAGAAGCGCCAGGATCGTCGTGGCAGAGGTCATGGCCGCGGGCCGGATGCGCCGCGTGGCCCCGGCCACCACGGCGGCCCTGAGCCGCTTCACGGTGTCCGTGCGGCGGCTTTCCTTGGAGTCGTCCAGGAAGGTGGCCATGAGCACACCATCGTCCGTGGCGATGCCGAAGAGCGCCAGAAAGCCCACCCAGACCGCCACGGACAGGTTGATGGGGTGCACGCCGAAGAGCGCGTTCATGGGCACGCCGAAGATCGAGAAGTTCAGGAACCACGGCTGGCCGTAGAGCCAGATCATGAGGAAGCCCCCGGACCAGGCCACGAAGATGCCGGTGAAGACCATCATGGTAGTGGGCACGGACGCGAACTTGAGATAGAGGATCAAAAAGATCAGGACCAGCGCCAGGGGCAGCACCACGGCCAGCTTCTTCTGCGCCCGGACCTGGTTCTCGTAGCTGCCCGCGAAGGTGTAGGAGACGCCCTCGGGCAGCACGAGTTCGCCGCGCTCGCGCAGTGTGAGCAGATGGTCGCGGGCGTGCTCCACCACGTCCACCTCGGCGAAGCCCGGCCGCATGTCGAAGAGCACGTAGCCGAGCAGGAAGGTGTCCTCGCTCTTGATGACCTGGGGGCCGCGCACGTAACGGATGTCGGCCAGTTGCGCCAGGGGGATCTGGCGGCCGCCCGGCGCGGCCACGAGGATCGTCTCCAGGCTCTCGATGCTGTCGCGCAGTTCGCGCTGGTAGCGTACGCGCACGGGATAGCGCTCGCGGCCCTCCACCGTGGTCGTGGCCATGCGGCCGCCGATGGCCGTCTCGATGACCTCCTGGACCTGGGTGAGCATGACGCCGTAGCGGGCGATGGCCTCGCGGTCGATGACGATCTCCAGGTACGGCTTGCCCACCACGCGATCCGCGATCACGGCCCTGGGCTCCACCGAGGGCACCTGTTTGAGCGCCTCCTCGATGCGCATGGCCGCCTGCTCGATGGCGGCAAGGCTCGGCCCCATGACCTTCACGCCCATGGGCGCGCGCATGCCCGATTGGAGCATGACGATGCGCGCCGCGATGGGCTGCAGCATCGGCGCTCCAGTCACGCCCGGCACGTCGGCCGCGCGGCCGATTTCGTCCCAGATGTCGCGCGGCGAGCGCACGCCGGGCCAGGGATCGCGTTCGGGGTTGAGATCGGGGTCCAGACGCGGCCGCCAGATGCGGAACGGCGCGCCGTCGGGGTCGGGGATCAGCGCTCCGTCCGCGTCGCGGATGAAACGGCCCTGGACCGTGTAGGGCAGGCCGTCGGGCGCGGCCACGGGCTCGCCCTCGATGCTCCGGAAGAGGTCGCGGCCTTGCGGGTCGAAACGGAAGGAGAGGCGGTCGCCGCGTTCGTTCGCGAGGTATTCCGGATGGTAGTTGATGACCGTCTCGATCATGGACACGGGCGCGGGATCGAGCGGCGTCTCGGCCCGGCCGATCTTGCCCACGGCGCTGTGCACTTCGGGGATGGCCGTGATGGCCATGTCCTGCAGGGCCAGGATGTCGCGCGCCTCCCCGATGCCCGCGTGGGGCATGGTCGTGGGCATGTAGAGGAACGAGCCCTCGTCCAGCGGCGGCATGAACTCCTTGCCCAGGCCCGGAAAGAGGTGGACCAGGGCCACGGCCGGTCGCGAGGAGCGCACCGCCTCGGGCAGGGGGGCGAGCAGACGCGGCGCGCCGAGCCAGATCATGAGGCCCGTCAGGCACAGGACGAGCGGCAGGGACAAAAAGAGCGCCTTGTGTTCCAGGCAAAAGGTGAGCATGCGCGGATAGAAGACCTGGAACAGGGCCAGAAAGCCGTACAGGCCGACGATGAGGCCGAGCACGAAGACGAGGTTTCTGGCCGCGCCCAGTTCCGGCCCCAGGGGCAGCCAGTACGAGGAGAGCGTCGAGGCGACCATGAGCACCACCACGGCCGTCTCGGACAGCGCCACGATTCGCCCGATCCGTTGCGGCAGGCGCGGCATGACAAGGCCGCGCGCGGCCATCCACAGGAAGACCGGGAAGAGCCACCAGCGCAGCCAATAGCCTAAGCCCGCGCCCAGAAGCACGAGCAGCACGGGCTTGTAGTACCGGCGCAGGCCGCGCGCCAGGCCGCGTTCGCCCAGCAGGACGCCGGTCAGGGTGGGCAGGATGGTCAGGGCCACGACGATGCTCGCGGCCAGGGCGAAGGTCTTGGTGTAGGCCAGGGGCTTGAAGAGCTTGCCCTCGGCCCCTTCCATGGCGAAGACCGGCAGGAAGCTGATGATCGTGGTGGCCACGGCCGCGAGCACCGCTCCGCCGACCTCGGTGGTGGCGCGGTGGATGATGTCCAGGCGGCGCTCGTCCGGCCCTGCCTCCTCCAGTCGCCTGAGCACGTTCTCCACAATGACGATGCCCATGTCCACCATGGTGCCGATGGCGATGGCGATGCCCGAAAGGGCCACGATGTTGGCGTCCACGCCGAAGAGCTTCATGGCCACGAAGCACATGAGCACGGCCAGCGGCAGGATGGAGGAGACCACCAGCGCCCCGCGCAGGTGCACCACGGCCAGGAGGATGACCACCACCGTGACCATGATCTGCTGGATCAGCGCCGTGCTGAGCGTGCCCAGGGTCTCGGCGATGAGGCCCGAGCGATCGTAGAAGGGCACGATGGTCACGGTGCTCGTCGTGCCGTCGGGCAGCACGCGCGTGGGCAGGCTCGGCGCGATGCGCTCTATGGCCGCCTTGACGTTGTTGATGGCCTGGAGCGGATTCTCGCCGAAACGGGCCACGACCACGCCGCCCACGGCCTCGGCCCCTTCCTTGTCCAGAAGGCCGCGCCGAAGCGCCGGACCCGCGGCCACGCGGGCCACGTCGCGCACCCGCACGGGCAGGTCGTCGCGCAGGGCCACCACGGCGTTCTCGATGTCCGAAAGCGAAGTCACGAAGCCCACGCCGCGCACCAGGTACTCGACGTTGTTGACCTCCACGGTGCGCGCGCCCACGTCCAGGTTGGACTGGCGCACGGCCGAAAGCACCTGTTCGATGGTCACGCCGAAGGAGCGCAGCGCGGCCGGGTCCACGTCCACCTGGTATTCGCGTACGAAGCCGCCCACCGAGGCCACCTCGGCCACGCCTCCGGCCGCGAGCAGGGCGTAGCGCACCTGCCAGTCCTGGATGGAGCGCAGTTCGTCCAGGTCCCAGCCGCCTGTCGGGTTCCCGTCCTTGTCCAGGCCCTCCAGGGTGTACCAGAAGACCTGGCCCAGCGCCGTGGCGTCCGGCCCGAGCACGGGCGCCACGCCCGGCGGCAGCGCGCCCGGCGGAAGGCTCGAGAGCTTCTCCAGCACGCGCGTGCGCGACCAGTAGAACTCCACGTCGTCCTCGAAGATGACGTAGACGGTCGAGAAGCCGAACATGGAGAAGCTGCGCACGGTCTTCACGCCCGGCACGCCCAAGAGCGAGACCGTGAGCGGGTAGGTGATCTGGTCTTCCACGTCCTGGGGCGAGCGGCCCGGCCATTCGGTGAAAACGATCTGCTGGTTCTCGCCGATGTCCGGGATGGCGTCCACGGCCACGGGGGTACGCGGCAGGCCGATGTCCCAGTCGAAGGGCGCGGTCATGACGCCCCAGCCGATGGCCAGGAGCGTGACGAGCACCACCACCAGCCGCTGTTCGAGGCAGAAGCGGACCAGGCCGCTCACGAAGCCGCGCGGCCTGGGCGGCGGCGTGGGAGCCGTGGACGGTGCGGGGGCGCTGTTCGCGTCGTGGTTGTCGCTCATGGTCGCGCCCTACTCGCCGAAGGTGCGTCTGATTTCGCCGCAGGCGAGCATCATGGGGCCGAAGTAGGGATTTCGGATGTCCCTGCCGCGTTGCAGCCAGAATCCGCCCTGCCCGCCCGCGACCATGGGACAGAAAGCCTCGTGGACCGGGCCTGTCCCGGAAATCCCGAGTCCGGCCACGGCCGCGATGAGTTCGTCGGAGAGCGGCCCGAGCGCGGCGCGCGCCCCGGCCAGGTCCGTGGCCGCGCGCAGGGTCCGCAGGGCCTCGTTCATGGGCATGAGCCTGCGCATCCAGAACATGTGCGGGTCGTGCGGCAAGAGGCCCATGTCCGTGGCTTCGAGTTTGGCCTGGATCTCGGCCGCGGCGTTTTGCGCGGCCGCAAGGTCGTCCGTGGCCAGGGCCTCGGTCAGGGGCAGGTAGGCCGAAACCACGGCCCCGAGTTGGGCCGCGAAGGCGGGCGGCGTGTCGGCGCGGAAATCCTCGGCCGCGTCCTCCTCGGCCACGGCCGTGGGCGCATCCCCCCTGGGGCGGCCGAAGGACGCGGTCAGGCGGCGCATGGTGCGCGTGAGTTCGGCGAAGTGGAAGCGCGCCTCGCCAGGGCTTTTGACCTCGGAGAGGATCAGGGAGTCGTTGCGCAAAAGCATGGACAATTCGCGCCACATGAGCGCGGCATCGCCGGTCAGTTCCTGGGGGTCGATGGCGCAGGCGCGGTCGTAGAAGTTCTTGGCCGCGGCGCGAAGCCCCGGCAGATCGCCGCTTTCCACGGCCCGCGCCAGGTCCGGCATGGAGTCGTCGAGTCCGGTCACGGCCCGGGCCAGGTCGCGCGGCACGGTGAAGCCCGATTCGTCGGGCATGGTTTCTTCCATGGCCGCGTGATCGTGTTCGGCCGGGCCGTGGTCGTGGCCCACGGGGCCGCCGCCGGGCTCGGGGCTCATCATGCTCGGCCTGGCCTGGATCTGCACGGCGCTGTCGATCCGAAAAGCCCCGCGCGCGACCACCTCCTCGCCCTCGGAAAGCCCCGCGCGTACGATGTACCAGTCGCCCGCGCGCGGCCCGAGCATGATCTCGCGGCCCTCGTACATGCCTTCGTGTCCGGGCACGGCCACGTAGACGATGGCCCGCTTGCCCGTGATCAGCGGCGCGCTGGCCGGGATGACCAGCGGCGGCTCCTCTCCCGCCCGGCGCGTGTCCGGGGCGTCGCGCTTCACGGCGCGCACGTACATGCCGGGCTTCAGCGCATGGTCGGCGTTGGCCGCTTCCAGCCGCACCCGCGCGGTGCGCGAGGCCTCGTTCAGGAAGGGGTCGATGTAGGTCACGGCGCCGTTGAATATCCGGCCGGGGAAGGCGTCGGTGGTGAAGGAGACGGTCTGTCCCACGCGCACGAAGGGCAGGTCGGACTCGTAGGCTTCGAGCATCACCCAAACGCGCGAGATGTCGGCGATGGAGAAGAGCGGTGAGCCGGTCTGCACGTACATGCCCTCGTTCACCTCGCGCCGGATGACCACGCCCGAGAGCGGCGCGTGCAGGGTCACGCGGTCGCTCGGCCGTCCCCTGGCCACGATCTCCTCGATCTGGGCCGGGGTCAGGCCCAAAAGGCGCAACTTTTCGCGCGCGGCCTCCTCGGTGCGGCGCGCGGATTCGCGCACCACGGCCAGGGTACTGCCCGAAAGCTCGGGCAGGCTCTTCACGGCCTGGATCAGTTCGGCCTGCGCGGCGAACAGGTCCGGGCTGTAGATGTCGGCCATGGGCTGGCCGCGCCGCACGAAGGCCCCGGTGAAGTCCACGCGCAGCCGCTCGATGCGGCCGGGCATCCAGGCGGTGATGGTTCCAAGGCGCGTCTCGTCGTAGGCCACCTGGCCGACCATGAGCCGCTCGAAGGACGGGTCGCGGCGCTCCACCTTGGCGGTGCGCACCTGGGCGAGCTTTTGCGCGCGCGGCGAGAGCGTGATCTGGCGAAGACTCACGGTCTCCTGGCCGTCGTCGCGCGCCACCGGGATCAGGTCCATGAAGCAGATGGGGCACTGGCCCGGCTCGGGCAGGAGCACCTGCGGGTGCATGGAACAGGTCCACAGGGTCGCATCGCCGCCGTGGTCGTGGTCTTCGTGGCCGTCGGCGGCGATGCGTTCGCCCGGGGCCGGGTGGTCATGGTCCTTCCCGCCCAGGAGGAATCCCAGGACGAACACGCCGATGATGGCGGCAATCCACCAGCCCAGGCGCCGCTTCCTGCCGTCCGGGGTCGTCTTCTCGCTCATATGCACCCTGTCATGCCCGCGGGCCCGGACGTACCGGGCTTCGCGGTCTGTCGTTGAACGGTGAGCGCGCCTGCGCCGTCACGGGGCGACAACGCCCCAGGCAGCGCTCTAGTTGGGCGCGTCTTCGAGTTCGACGCCTTCGTCCTTCAGCTTCTGCAAGTACCTCTCGGGGTCCTTGGCGAACTCGGCGGGGCAGTAGTCGCAGCAGAAGTAGATGCGCTTGCCCTGGTAGTCGGTGTAGATGTCGGGCGAGGGAGTGAGGCCCATGACCGGGCACTTGGTCTGCTTGAGCTCACGCGCCTCGTCCGGCTTGGCAGCTTCGTGATGTTGGTGCCCGTTGCCGTGCCCGGCGTGGCCCTGGGCGGCTGCGTGCGAGGGCGAGAGCGCGGGCGCGGCCAGGGCGAGGCCAAGGACGAGAACGGACGGGAGAAGGGCTTTGGACGTGGTGCGCATGGGTACGCTCCTTTCTATTGTGTGGGGGTTTGGGCCGCGCCGTTCATCTCCAGGCGCACGCCGTGGACCCGGCAGGGGATCTCCCGGCCGAGCAGGGTCTCCATTTCGGCCATGCGCTGCCCCTGGTCGGCCAGGGCGCGCAGGGCGGAAAGCTGAAATTCGAGCAGGGTGCGCTGGGCGTCCACGAGGTCCAGGGCCGAGCCCTGGCCCGCAGTGTAGGCCGTGAGCGTGGCTCCGAGCCCCTGTTCGGCCTTGGGCAGCAGGCTTTCCTGGTAAAGGTCGATCTTGCGGCCCGCGTCGCGGTATCTGTACAAAGCGAGTTCCATGGCCGCCTGTAGGCGGTTGTGGGTCGCGAACCACTGCTCGCGCGAGGACTGGCGTTTGTGGTCGGCCTCTTCCACGGCCGCGTTGCGTGCGCCGAACCAGATGGGCAGGTTGATGCCTACCGTGGCCACGGTGGGATACTTGCCGTTGTTCACGGGATCGCCCGCCCTGGCCCGGTCCTGCTGGATCATCTCAAGACCCAGGGTGATGTCCGGGAAGTAGCCGAGCTTGGCCTGATCCATGCCTGTCTGCGCGGCCTCGGTCAGGGAGCTTAGTGCGCGCAGTTCGGGGTTGCACTCGGCCAGCCCGGCGAGCAGTTCGGCCTCGTCGTGTTCGAGGACCATCACGGGGATGGTCTCGGGCTCGGGCAGGGGACTGTCTGGGGCGCGGTTCATGGCCGTGTTCAACCGGGCTCGCACGGGCCGTTCCAGATCCTTCAGGGACCGCAAGGTGTCTTCGAGCCTGCCGGACTCAAGCTGCAGGCGCACGAGTTCGGCGTAGGGAGAAAGTCCGGCCCGGTAGCGGTCCTCGGCCACGCGCTCCAGGTAACCGAGCAAAAGCACGTTTTCGCGCGTCAGGCGCACGGCCTGGGCCACGTAGGCGTATTCGTAGTAGGCGTCCCTCACCTGGGCGGCGGTCAGGAGTCTTTGGGACTCAAGGCGGGCCAGGGCGGCATCGGCTTCGAGCACGGCCTGCTTCTCCATGTTCGAAAGGCGGCCGAACCAAGGGATGGTCTGAGAGATGGCGTAGCGCATGCGTTGCGGACCGGTGCGCGTCTCTGCGGGCTGGATGTAGTAGCCGTAGGTGAAGCGCGGATCGGGAGGCGCGGAGACCTGGGGAGCGCGCTGTGCGGCCGCCTTCCAGGCCGCCTCGGAGGCCTTGAGGTTCGGGCTGTTGGCCAGGGCCTCCTCCACGTAGGCGTTCAGCGGGGCCAGCGAGGCGTCGGCGATGGTTTCCGCCTGCTCCGCGCGCGCCGCTCCCGCAAGGACGAGCAGCGCGGCCGAGAGCGCCAGCGCGGCGAGCATGACGCGGCCTGAGGGCCTCATGGTCGCGCAACGTGTCATGACGCGGCTCCTTGAGCGATCTTTGCGCCTTCTCGCGGCACCACGATGGTGAATGCCGCTCCCTTGCCGGGCTCGCTCGCCACGAGGATGTCGCCGCCCAGGTCGCGCAGCGATTTGCGGCTTCCGGCCAGGGCCAGACCGTGGCCGCCCGGCTTGGTGGTGAAGAACGGCGTGAAGATTTTTTCCATGTGCTCCGGCGCGATGCCCGGCCCCTGGTCGCGGACCTCGATGCGGCAGGCGTCGGCCGCGCGCCGGGTCGCGATCAGGACCTCGCCACCCGAGGGCGAAGCCTCGACGGCGTTGTTCACGATCTTGTCCAGGGCCCAGGCCACCGCTTCGGGATCGGCCGTGGCCTGGCATCCGGCGGGGTCGAGTTCCAGGCGCAGGGTCACTCCCTTGGCGAGGGCCGTAGCGCCAGCCTCCTTGGCCAGATCGCGCACGGCGGCGTTGAGATCGCCGGAAAGCGGCTTGAGGAAACGAGGCGGCACGAAGCCCTCGATGACGCCCGCGAGCACCCGCGCCTTGGACAGTTCCGAGCCGAATTCTCCTTCCAGGCCCGGGTTGGCGAAGCCTCCTGCGCGGTCGTGGATGTCCTGCATGGCGCTCACATGCAGCTTGATGTCGTGGCTGAGGACGGCGGCGGCCTGCCCCAGGGCGTCGAGCTTTTCGACCTCGCTCTGCTCGGCCTGCCTGCGGCGCTGGCGCTCGGCCAGCCAGCCCAGGATCGCGGCCACGAGCAGGAAGACGAAAACCTGGACGGCGGCCGTGAACGGCGTCTGGTGATGGAACCCCGTGAGCAACAGCCCCGCGACGTAGAGCGCGGAAATGGCCAGGGCCGTCTGCAACCCGCGCCTGAACCCGAACCAGAAGGCGGCCAGGATGATGGGCACGAAATACAGTTCGCGGTGCACGGCGTGCAGGCCCAGTTCGCCTTCCGGGTGGCCGAAGTGCAGCACCGAGACCAGGGCTGTCGCCAGGGCCACCGCGAGCCACCGCCAGAAAGTGTTGTGCAGGGCCTCTTTCATGGACGCTCCAGACTCGTTTTCAGGGTGTGTTTTTCGGACCTGTCTCGTCGCATACCAGAAATCATCCGTCCGTGACAATGATAGATACGGAAGAGGCGTTATTGTCCGAGATGGCGGACACTGCCGCTGCGCTTGTCGATGCGCAGGAAGTCCTCCACTTCGCCCGAGGAGCCGAGAATCTCGACCACGAAGTCGTCGGCGCGCTCGACGGTCTTGCCGCGGCTGCGCCCGGGCATGAGGGCGATGTGCTCGTCGGCCAGCCGATCGGCCGTGGAGCGGTCGATGGCTCCCTGCGCGGGCTGGTCCTGCGTCTGCCGGCCGTTCATGCCGTCCTGGCCCATGTCATGGTCGTCGTGCATGTGCCCGCCCGAGGACGAGCCGGAGCCGCCCATCGTGCCGCCTCCGTTGCCCTTGGAGGAGCCGCCGCCCATCATGTCCTGCATCATGCCGTCGCCCATGCCGCCGCCACCGCCGCCCATCATGGCCAGTTGGATGCCGCCCTCATAGGATTGCTGCGGGGTCGAGAAGGCGCCCGAATGGCCCGGAAGGGCGGTCAGACCCAGAATCAGCAATGCTGCCGGTGCGATGAGATGTCTGGTTTTCATGATTTCGCTCCTTTCGTTTGCGAGCGCCCCTTGGGATGCGGGCTATCTTTCGCCTGACGTCGGAGCATGAACCGTGCCAGGATGGTTTTCATACCATAATCGGAGGAATAATGGGAAGATAAATGTTTTCGCAGTGCTGAGGGAGGAGAATGAACAGTGCACGAATGTGCAAAAAACCGTCGGAAGGCTGGCGCGGATGTGCAATATCTTGCACGTCCAGGCGGCGGGGCGACGCCGCGGATGGGGCTTTCGGGACGGCCCGCTAGCCCGTGGGGCCGTTCCAGCGCAGGGCCAGGACCGTGATGTCGTCGGCCTGGTCCGCCTCGCCCGCGAAACGCCGCACGTCAGCGAAGATCGTCTCGGTCAGATGCTCGGGATCGAGCCGGGGAGCGTCGCGCAAGAGCGCGAGCAGCCGCGCGTCGCCATAGAACGCGCCGTCAACGTCCTGGGCCTCGTTCACGCCGTCGGTGTAAGCCATGAGCGTCTCGCCTGGGGCAAGGTGGACGCGCATTGTTTCGTACTCCAGGTCGGGCATCACGCCCATGGCCATGCCCGGCGGCAGGGACAGGGGATCGACGCGGCCGTCCCGGCGCAGGATGGCGGGCGGGTTGTGGCCCGCGTTGGAGTAGGCCAACTCGCCCGTCTCGAAATCGAGAACGCCGCAGAACAAGGTCACGAAGAGCAGGGCGTCGTTGTCGGCGGCCAGCTCGTTGTTGACCTTGCGCAGCACCTCGGCCGGGTCGAAATCCTGCTCCGCGATGCCTTTCATGAGCGTCTTGGTCACGGCCATGAAGAGCGCGGCCGGAACGCCCTTGCCCGAGACGTCGCCCACGGAGAAGAAAAGCCGCCGATCGTCGAGCAGGAAGAAGTCGTAAAGGTCGCCGCCCACCTCGTAGGCCGGGACCAGGGCCGCGTGCAGCGAAAAAGCCTTGATGCGCGGGAAGGGCGGGAAACGCTTGGGCAGAAAGCTCATCTGGATGGTGCGGGCGATCTTCAGCTCCGACTCCAGGCGTTCCTTGGCCCGCGTGGCCTCGGTGAGGTTGGCGATGTATTCCTTGAGCGCGGAGCGCATCTCGTGGAAGGAGCGCGAAAGTTCGCCCACCTCGTCTCGGCGTCTGACCACGGGCAGGTCCACGTCCAGGTTGCCGCGCGCGATCTCGGCGGTCTTGCGCGCGAGCTGCGTGATGGGCCGCGTGATGGCCGTGGAGATGGCGATGATCAGCACCAGCAGCGCGAGAAAGCCGCTCGCGCCGATGAAGAGCACCTCGCGGTGCAGGGTCACGAGGTCGGACATAAGCTCGTCCTCCTCGATAACGAGGCCCAGGCTCCACTCCGTGGAGGGCATGGGCGCGTAGGAAACGTAGACCGGCTCGCCAAAGTAGTTCGCGTCGAGCCTGGCGAAACCCTGTCTGCCGCGCGTCATGGCCCGGCCGATCTCGCGCAGACTCTCGTCTTCGCGCGCCTCGGCAAGGCTGAAGATGCTCTCGCGCATCAGGTAGCGGCCCTCGGGATGCGAGACGAACAGGCCGCCCTTGCTGATGAGGAAGGCGTAGCCCGATTCGTAGATCGAAAGGCTGCCCACCACCCGGCGCAGCCACTCAAGCGAGACGTCGGCCGTGATCACGCCCAAAAAGACGCGCCGCCTGCCCTGTTCGCGGTACACGGGCGCGGCGTAGGTGGCCATGAGAATCTCGCCGCCCGCCTCGTCGTAGTAGGGTTCGCTCCACACGCCCCGGCCCAGGAGCTTGGGCAGCATGTACCAGTCCATGTGGAAATAGTCGTAGTCCTCGCCCAGTTCGGAGAGGCCCAGGGCGCCGCCCTTCTTGGCGAAGTACAGGGCAGTGCGCGGGGCGTCCGAGAGTGCGCGCGGCTCCAGGAACACGCCGCCGCCGTAAGCCTCGGGCGTGGTCTCCAGGAAGTCGCGCAGCGCGTTCAGCGTCGCGTCCAGCCCTGCATGGCCCTGGCCCATGCCGTGCGCGGTCATGTCCGGGACCACTTCAAGGCCCTTCAGGGTCTCTTCGAGCTTGTGCACCGTGGCCAGGGTCAGGGCGCGCGCCCGTGCCGAGACGTTGTGCAGCAAAAGCTCGCGCGACTGCTCGTAGTTGTAGCCGAAGGCGGCGGCGAAGATCAGGCCCGTGGCCGTGAGCACGGCCACGGCCAGCTTGAACGACAGGCCCGGCCAGCGCCCTGAGCGATTATTTTCCGACGGACGGGACATGGAACTCCTCAAAGGGCGGGAAGGTCGCGGCCAGGCCTTCCATGACCAGGGCGCGCCCCACGGTTTCGAAGGCCTTTTGGTCCAGCTGTCCGAGTTGGGCCGCGCCGTCGCCGAGCATGACCCGCTTGATTTCGCGCAGCATCCATTGCTGATGCACGCGGTTGGTGGGCAGGTTGGCGGCGTTGACGTGGCTCATGACGATGTCCAGGGCTTCCTTTTCGTTCTCGAAGGCCCAAAGCCAACCCCGGATCGAGGCCGTGACGAAGGCGTGGCACGTTTCTGGGTCGCGCTCGATTGTCTCGCGCAGGGCGTAGATGCCGTCCTCGGGAAAGTCCAGCCCTTCCTTGGCCAGATCGAAGATGGTCAATTCGTCCAAATCGTAGCCCGCGTTCAAGATGGCGTGCAGTTCGTTGTAGCGCATGGCCGATGCCGCGGAAACGGCGTCGCGCAGCAAGAGGTCGATGGTGAAGCCCTGGGGCACGGCGTCGACCATCAGCCCGTGGCGGCGGAAGAACATGTATGGCTGGACCCGGAATTCCGGCCCCCACAGGCTCACGACACGGCCGTTGAGGTCGCGCGCGGAGAAGATGCCCGAGGATTTCTTGGCCACGAGCAGCAGGGTCGAGTGGGACACGAGCTGGGCGAGGTTCACCAGATCCAGGCCCGCGTCGCGCGCCATGAGCGCCGAGGCCAGGAACATGGTCCCGAAGTCGGCCTTGCGTTCGGCGAGCATCCGGGAGGGCGGCCGCGACGGCCCGCCGCGCAGGACGACCACGTCGAGCCCGGCCTCCCGATAGAAGCCCTTGGCCAGGGCGGCGTAGTAGCCCGCGAACTGTGCCTGGGGCTCCCATTGAGGGATGAAGGTCACGCGCGTCAGCGGCCGAGGGGCGTTTTCGCCGGGCGTGGAGGCGTACAGGGCGGCGGGAGAGACGGCCGCCCAGGCGAGCAGCGCGCACAGGAGCAGCGCCCACGGCGCGGCCAGAGTCGCGTTGTTGCGGTCGCCAAATGCCACGGCCCGACTCCGGGGGTTGCCGTTCGCAGACTGGCCCAAACGCCCCATCTGCAGCGTTGCCGCGAAAAGTTCAAATCCCCGCGTATTGACAAATACGCGTCGGCCTTGAACTTTTTGTGCGTCTTGCATCTGGCGCTTTTTGAGCAGTCTGAAAAACGCTGTTCCTTGATGAGCGCCCAAAAGCTCAAACGGTTCGTGAATGGCCTACACCAATCGCCGGAGTTTGGAAACGAGGAAGTTTCTGGGCGTGTACAAGGGAGGCGATGGATGTTTTGCGTCGCAAAAGCCGGATTCGGATCGAGGATAGCAATTGCGTGGCGTTGATGACGCCCGGATAACGGCCTCGTGATGAAAGCACCGCAATTCGGGGCGAAATCGCGTAAAAATAGTCATTTTTAGCCCATTTTTCGCGAAATTCCGAAAAATCCGGACGCCTATATCCGCCCCTACTCCACGGTCACGCTCTTGGCGAGGTTTCTGGGCTGGTCCACGTCCTTGCCCAGATAGTCGGCGATTTCGTAGGCGAAGAGCTGCAGCGCGGGCAGCGCCGTGAAGCCTGCGAGCGGCCAGAAGACCTGCGGCAGCACCCACGGGTGGTCCACCTCCAGGTCCAGGCCGGGGTTGGTCAGGGCGATGATCCGGCCGCCGCGCGCCTGCACCTCGATGAGGTTGCTCTTGACCTTGCCGAAGAGGTCGTCGGCCAGGGCGATGGCGAAGGTCGGGAACTTGGGGTCGATGAGCGCGATGGGGCCGTGTTTCATCTCCCCGGCCGGGTAGCCTTCGGCGTGGATGTAGCTGATTTCCTTCAGCTTGAGCGCGCCTTCCAGGGCTAAGGGCCAGGCCGGGCCGCGCCCCAGATAGAGAAAGCTCGTGGCCTCGGAATAGGTCCGCGACAGCCGCTGCGCCGTGTCGCGCATGAAGGGCAGGTGGTCGTCGAGGAGCTTTGGCATGGCCTGGATGCCTTCGATGCAGGCCGCGCGGTCCTCCCTGGAGAGCAGGCCCTTGGCGTCGGCGTAGCGCAGGGCCAGCAGGAGCAGCATAACCATCTGCGAGCACATGGCCTTGGTCGAGGCCACGCTGATCTCCGGGCCCGCCTGGGTGTGCAGCACGAAGTCCGCCTCGCGGTCCACGGACGAGCCGATCACGTTGCACAGGCCGATCACGGGCACGCCGCGCTCCTTGGCCAGGCGCAGCCCGGCCAGGGTGTCGGCCGTCTCGCCCGATTGCGAGACGACCAGCACCTGGTCGCCGGGCGCAAGGATCGGGTCGGCGTAGCGAAACTCCGAGGCGATGCACACGTCCACGGGCACGCGGGCCAGCTTCTCGATGATCTGCTTGCCCCAAAGCCCCGCGTAGGACGAGGTGCCGCAGGCCACGATGACCAGCCTGCCGGGCACGGGCAGGGCCTCGATCTCGGGCAGGCGCACCGCGCCGGAGGCATGGTCGATGCGGCCCGCCAGGCAGTCGCGGATGACCTTTGGCTGCTCGAAAATCTCCTTGAGCATGAAGTGCTTGTAGCCGCCCTTTTGCGCGGCCTGCACGTCCCAGGTGATGGTCTGAGGCGTCTTCTCCCTGGGCGCGAGGGTCGCGGCGTCCAGGATCTCGTGGCGGTCGGCGTCGATGATCACCATCTCGCCGTCGTCGATGAAGACCACCTCGCGCGTGTAGGGCAAAAACGCGGGCACGTCCGAGGCCAGGAAGTTCTCGCCCACGCCAAGCCCGAGCACGAGCGGGCTTTGCTTGCGCGCGGCCCAGAGCCTGCCGGGCCGGTCCTTGCAGAGCAGCACCACGGCGTAGGCTCCTTCGGCGCGCGAAAGGGCCATGGACAGGGCCTCGCGCATGGAGCCGGTCCTGGCCCGGCACCAGCCCACGAGCTTGGTCAGGACTTCGGTGTCGGTGTCCGACTCGAACGTCAGCCCCTCGGCCAGAAGCTCCTGCTTGAGCTCGGCGAAGTTCTCGATGATCCCGTTGTGGACCATGGCGATGGAGCGCCCAGCGTCCAGATGCGGGTGGGCGTTGCCGGTCGTGGGCGCGCCGTGCGTGGCCCAGCGGGTGTGGGCCAGGGCCGTGGTGGCGTTCATCACGTTGCCCGCGTGCTCAAGCGCCTCTTCCAGGGCCGAGAGCTTGCCCGGAGCCTTGATCACGGCGATCTCGCCCTGACGCACAAAGGCCACGCCAGCCGAGTCGTAGCCACGGTATTCGAGGCGCTTCAGGCCTTCCATGCACACGGGAACGGCCGGACGATGGCCGCAGTAGCCGATAATGCCGCACATATGCCTACTCTCCGGAGTTTGGTGATGTCGTTTCGCGGATGCGCCGTTTCGGGCTCAATCCCGCTTGGCGGATTTCCAGAAGTCGGGCCAGCAGCTCAGGAGGGCGCGCATGGCCGCGCCGCGATGGCTGCGCCGGTTCTTCTCGTCGCGCGGCAGTTCGGCCGCGTGGCGGCCGTCCACGGGATCCACGAAGAGCGGGTCGTAGCCGAAGCCGCCCTCGCCCCTGGCCTGGTCGGCCACGCGCCCTTCCCATTCGCCGCGCACCACGACCTCATCGCCGCTGGGGGACACGGCGGCCATGACGCAGACGAAGCGGGCGGTGCGCTTTTCAAGGGGCACGCCCGAGAGTTCGCGCAACAGCCTGGCGTTGTTCGTGGCGTCCGTGGCGTCCTCGCCCGCGTAGCGGGCCGAGCGCACACCCGGCGCGCCCGAAAGGGCGTCCACGGCCAGTCCGGAGTCGTCGGCCACGGCGGTAATGCCCGTGAAGGCGGCGATGGCCCTGGCCTTCAAAAGCGCGTTGTCCTCGAAGGTCTCGCCCGTTTCCTCCACCTCCGGCGCGCCGGGGAAGGCGTCCAGGCCGAGGACCGCAAGGCCCGTGCCCTTCAGGAGTTCGGCGAGTTCGGTGATTTTGCCTTGGTTTCTGGTCGCGAGGACGATTTCGTTCGACACGGGAAAAATCCTTATGAGCCGCTGAAAAAGCGCTCTCCGTCGCGTTGCCGCGAAAAATTCAAATTCGTGCGGATCACGAGCGCAAGAAGAAGGTCGCACGCTCCCGCAATGTCAAAGCCGCCAGGGGCCTTCGTACAGGGAACCGGGAAAGAAGTGAAGCCACGCGCCGCAAAAGGACGCCTGACCGAACGCCTACGGGCCGACCTTGGGCGGACCGAGCGGTTCGGCGGCCTGCGGCTCGTCGTCCCTGGCCCTGCGCTTGCCCGCCTCCTCGCCGCCGAGCACCGGCGGCATGGCCAGGGTGACCTTGGTGCCCTTGCCCTCCACGCTGTCGATGGTCACATCGCCGCCGATGTCATCGAGGATCTTCTTGATCATGGCCAGGCCAAGGCCCGCGCCTTTGTCCTTGGTGGAGAAGAAGGGGTTGAATATCTTGGGCAGGTTCTCCTTGGGGATGCCCGTGCCCGTGTCCTCGACCTGCAAGAAGACGCGGTTCTTTTTGAGCCCCGTGCGGATGACGAGCCTGCCGCCGCGCGGCATGGCCTCCTTGGCGTTCTTGACCAGGTTGATGAGCGACTGCTTGAGCAATTCCGGGTCGCCCTTGGCCAGGGGAATGCCCTCGTCGAGCTCCATCTCCGGAACGATGCATAGCTTCTCGCAGTCCAGGGTCATCACGCCCATGGTTTCGCGCACCACCTCGTTCACGTCCACGCGGCCCGCCGCGCCCTCGGTGGGCCGGGCGAAGTTGAGGATGCTCTTCAGGATCACGTCCAGCCGTTTGGATTCCTGGAGAATGATGTTGGCCTTCTCGCGGGCCTGCTCGTCGAGGTTCTCGTTGCGAGCCAGGGAATTGGCGAAACCGGAGATGGCGAACAAGGGGTTCCTGATTTCGTGCGCCAGGTAGGTGGACAATTCGCCGATGCTGGCCAGCCGCTCGGACTGCTGCAAGCGTTGCTCCATACGGGTGCGCTGGGTCACGTCGCGGCGCAGTTCGGCCACGTGGGTCATGCGGCCGCTCGCGTCCAGGATGGGGTAGGTGGCCACGCGGTAGTAGTGCAGCCTGCCTTCCTGGTCCACGAAAGTGTGCATGCCCTCGGCCTTCTGGCCGGAGGAGAGGGTACGCAACGCCGGGCAGTCGTCCTCGCGCTCGCGGCAGAGCTGGTCGCGGCCCTCGAAGGCCTCCCACACGGGTTTGCCCAGGAACTCCTCGCGCGTCTTGCCGCGCCGCTCCCAGACGTTCCGGTTGACGTCCACGATGTAGCCGTCGCGGTCCATGAGGATCATGTCCTCGCGCACTTCGTCCATGACCGCCTCGAAGAGTGAGCGCGTGCGCGAGAGGTCCAGGCGGCAGGAAAGACACAGCCGTTCGGGGTCGAAGAGGGTCAGGAAGAACACGGATTCGGCCGGGCCGAAGACCAGGGTGCTGGCCGGGGCCAGAGCGCGTGCCCGCTCCACGAGGGCGCGCGAGCCGGAGACGAAGAGCACGTCCGTGTCGCGGTGCGAGCCCAGGAGCTCGCCCACGTCGGCGTACAGGGGCAGGTCCGGGTGGCGCGAGGCGATCTCAGGCAGCGGGCCGCCTTCGCAGGCGGCGGCCACGAGCCTGAGTTCGGCGGCGACCTCTACCTTGACGCCGTCCCGCAGCAGTTCGACGAGCTTCTCGAACTCAGGGCCGCGCCCGGCCACGGCGATCTTCTGCACGCACGGGGCGGCGCTGTCGGTTTGCTCGGCCATATCCGTGGTTCCCCCAGGGCGCGGGCGTCCGAAAATATTAGCGGACCTCGCGCAATGACCTATTACTACCCCGGCGACGATTTCCTGGCAAGGAGGGGCAAGATTCGGCGGACAAAAATGAAGGAAGGCGCCCAGCTAGCCAGGCGCGCGGAAATGGACTAAACCACGGCCATGCGACCCATTCCCGCCTACGTGGTTTCGCTCGGCTGCCCCAAGACCAGGGTGGACACCGAGCGCTTTCTGGCCGCCCTCGGCCCGGTCAAGGCCGTGGACGACCCCTCCAAGGCCCGCCTGATCTTCGTCAATACCTGCGGTTTCATCGCGCCCGCCGTGCAGGAATCGGCCGAGACGCTGCTCGACGCGGCCCAGGCCGCGGCCCAGGCTTCCAAGCGGGCGCGCGGCAAACGCCCGTTGGTCGTCGCGGCAGGGTGCCTGGTTTCGCGTTATGGCCAGGAGACTCTGGCCGCCGAGCTGCCCGAGGTGGACCTCTGGCTTGCCCTGGATGGCATGGCGCAGTGGCCTGAACTGGTGCTTTCGGCCCTGGCCGAACGCGGCGACGAGGCCCGCGCGCCCGTGGCCGTGCCGCGCCGCGCCACCACCCCGGCCGGATACGCCTATCTCAAGATCGCCGAAGGCTGCGGCAACGCCTGCACCTTCTGCACCATACCCTCCATCCGGGGCAGGCTGGCCAGCGCGCCCATGCAGGCGCTTCTCGACGAGGCCAGGGCCCTCGTGGACCAGGGCGTGCCGGAGCTTGTCCTGGTGGCCCAGGATCTGACGGCCTGGGGCCGCGACCTCGACGGCCCCGAGCGGCTGGCCGATCTGGCCGCGCAACTCGCCCGCATCGAGGGACTTTCGCGCCTGCGCCTGATGTACCTCTACCCGGCCGGGCTCACGGACGATTTCCTTGCCAGGCTGGCGGACGTCGGCCCGCCGCTGGTTCCGTATTTCGACATTCCGCTGCAGCACGCCCATCCCGACATCCTCCGGGCCATGGGAAGGCCCTTCGCCACGGACCCGCGCCGGGCCATCGAGCGCGTGCGCGCCCGTTTCCCCGACGCCGCGCTGCGCACGAGCCTGATCGTGGGCTTTCCGGGCGAACGCGAGGAACACCTGAAGGCGCTTTTGGACTTCGTGGCCGAGGTCCGCTTCCATTCGCTGGGCGTCTTCGCCTACCAGGCCGAGGAAGGCACGGCGGCCGCGCTTATGGAGGGCCAGGTGAACCCCGCCGAGCGCGAGGAACGGCGCGATCGGGTCATGGAACTGCAGCGCGAAATCAGCGCCGGGATTCTTGCCGGGTATGTCGGCCAGGAACTGGACGTGGTCATCGACGAACCCTCGCCCGAGTGGCCGGGGCTTTTTGTCGGTCGGACCTGGTTCCAGGCTCCGGAGGTGGACGGCGTGACCTATGTAAGCGGGCCCGGAGCCGCGGAAAGCCTTGTGGCGCGGGCCTTGATCCAGGATTCACAAGATTATGACCTATCCGCCTTGATTGAGTGAAAATCGGCACAATGCGGGCGGAAGCGGCTTTTTCCGGGCATTTCGCGGTTGCCAACCCCGGTGCCGTGTGCTAGGGGGCAGGAAAATTTTTCGGCTGAGGAGCCTGGAGGAAGGAATACCTATGAACGTATCCGCACAAAACGACCACGCGAAGGCGAAAACCCCGATGGACATGGACGACGTCAATTTCGAATCAGCCCTCGAAGATTATCTCAACGCGGACTTCGGCGAGCTTGACGAGGGAACCATCGTCCCCGGCGAAGTCGTGCGCATCGGCAAGGAGTTCGTCCTCGTGGACGTCAACTTCAAGTCCGAGGGCCAGTTGCCCATCGCCGAATTCATGGACCTTGAAGGCAATCTGAACGTCAAGGTCGGTGATCGGATCGACGTCTTCGTGGTCAACAAGAACGAATCCGAAGGAACGATCATCCTCTCGCGCGAACGCGCCAAGCGGATGAAGCTTTTCGATAAGCTCGAAGACGTCATGGAAGGCGAGAAGACCATCACGGGCCGCATCGTGCGCCGCGTCAAGGGTGGCTACACGGTGGACCTGGAGGGTATCGAGGCCTTCTTGCCCGGCTCCCATGTGGACCTCCGCCCCGTGCCCGACATGGACGCCCTGGTGGGCCAGGACTTCGAGTTCCGCGTCCTGAAAATCAACCGCCGCCGCTCCAACGTCATCGTCTCCCGCCGCGTCCTGCTCGAAGAGCAGCGCGAGGGGCTGCGCAAGGAGCTGCTCTCCACCCTGGCCGAGGGCCAGGTGGTCTCCGGCAAGGTCAAGAACGTCACCGAGTACGGCGTGTTCGTGGACCTGGGCGGCCTGGACGGCCTGTTGCACATCACGGACATGTCCTGGAAGCGCATCCGTCATCCCAAGGAAATGGTCCAGCTCGGCCAGGAGCTCGAACTCAAGGTACTTTCCTTCGACCGCGAGACCAACAAGGTCTCCCTGGGCCTGAAGCAGCTCGTGCCTGATCCCTGGGAAAACATCGCGGCCAAGTTCCCCGAGGGTCAGCGTTTCAACGGCAAGGTCACCAATCTGGTGGACTACGGCGCGTTCGTGGAGCTTGAGCCCGGCGTCGAAGGCTTGGTGCACATCTCCGAGATGTCCTGGACCCGCAAGCTGCGCCATCCTTCCCAGATGGTCTCCGCGGGCGAGGAGGTCGAGGTCGTTATCCTGGGCGTGGACCCCGACAAGAAGCGCATCTCGCTCGGCATGAAACAGGTCAAGCCCAACCCCTGGGACATCGTGGCCGAGAAGTACCCCGAGGGTACCATCCTTGAGGGCGTCATCAAGAACATCACCGAGTTCGGCCTGTTCATCGGCATCGAAGACGGCATCGACGGCCTGATCCACGTCTCCGACATCTCCTGGACCAAAAAGGTCCGCCACCCCGGCGAGATGTACAAGGTGGGCGACCCGGTGCAGGCCAAGGTGCTGACCGTGGACAAGGAGAACGAGAAGTTCACCCTCGGCGTCAAGCAACTCGCCGACGACCCCTGGAACCACGTGCCCTCCAAGTACCCGGTCGGCGAGGTCATCACCGGCACCGTGACCAACATCACCGACTTCGGCCTCTTCGTCGAAGTCGAGGAGGGTATCGAGGGTCTGGTCCACGTCTCCGAGATCAGCACCAAGAAGGTCAAGGACCCCGCCGAGCTGTTCAAGGAAGGCGTGCCCATCCAGGCCAAGGTCATCCATGTCAGCGCCGACGAGCGTCGTCTGGGTCTGTCCATCAAGCAGCTCAAGGAAGAGGAGGAGCGCAAGCGGATGAAGGAATTCCGCACCTCCGAGTCCGGCTTCACCCTGGGCGACGTGATGCAGCAGCAGATGGAGGCCGCGACGAACGGCGATGACGGAGACAAAGCCTAGACAACCCTTCAGCCAGAGGCACCCGTTCCTCTTCGGCTTCACGCTCATTCTGGCGGCCATGGTCCTCATGTTGGGGACCATGGCCGCCTTTCGCGTCCTGGTGGGCGGCCAGGACCTCTTCCCGCCCAAGGAGCGCTTCGCCCTGGTGCGGGTTGAAGGGCTGATCGCCGACTCCCGCGAAATCACCGACTACATCGGCCGCATCCGGCGCGACCCCACGGTCAAGGGCGTGGTCGTGCGCATCAATTCCCCCGGCGGAGTGGTTGCGCCAAGCCAGGAGATATTCCGCGCGGTCCAGGAATTGGCTAAAGAGAAGCCCGTAGTGGCCTCCATGGCGTCGGTCGCGGCCAGCGGCGGCTATTACGTGGCCGCCGCCGCGCCGGTCGTCGTGGCCAATCCGGGCACCCTCACGGGCAGCATCGGCGTCATCCTCGAAACAGCGAACCTTAAGGGTCTGATGGAAAAGCTCGGCGTGAGCCACGAGCAAATCGTCAGCGGTCCCTTCAAGGGAGCGGGCTCGCCTTTTTCCGACCTCACCGAGGAGCAGCGCGACTACCTGCGCGCCTTGGTGGAGAACATCCACCAGCAATTCGTGGACGACATGGCCGCGGCACGCTCCATGCCGCGCGAAAAAATGGCCGCGCTCGCGCGCGGGCAGGCCTTCACCGGCCTTCAGGCGCGCGATAACGGCCTCGTCGACCGCCTGGGCGGCCTGGACACGGCCTTCGAACTGCTCAAGGAGCAGACCGGCCTGACCGGCGAAGTGCCGATCATCGAGGGGCCGCCCGAAAAGCGCGTCGGCCTTTTGCGCCAACTTCTCTCCGAACTCATGGTCGAGGCCATGGGGCGGCTCGTCCTTCGCTGATCAGGCTGCTGAAAAAGCCCCATCTGCGGCGTTGCCGCAAAGAACCCAGACCCTCGCGTATTCTTTGATACGCGTCGGTCTTGCCCGGCTCTCGCGCCTTGCCCTCGCGGTTTTTGACGCCTCGCCTGAAAGGCAACGCAACTTGTTGAACAGACAGCAATTTTAGATCGATACGTATCGCCGCCGCACCGACGCGTGCTTTGCCAGCGAAGGCTTCACCGCGAATCACGGGATCCAGGGACTCAGCCCCCTGGCTGAGGAGGTGCAGAAGGAGACAGCGCCTCCTCCTGCGCGCTACAGGGGCGGCGCGGGCTTGTCGCCGAACGAGATCGACGCGATGGCCCGCAGCAGGTCCTCGCGGCCGAAGGGCTTTGCCAGAGCGCCGTCCGCGCCGAGCACCTTGGCGTAGGAGAGGTATTCCAGACCGCCGATTTCGCCGCCCCCGGAGATGGCCAGGATGCGCGGACACGGGGTCATGCGGCGCAGTTCGAGAATGGTTTCAATGCCGTCCTTGGTGGGCATGAATATGTCCACGATGGCGATGTCCGCGGGGCTCAGTCGGTGCTTGGCGAGGGCATCGCGGCCGTTGCTCGCCTCGATCACGTCGTGCCCTTCGGCTTCCAGGTAGCTCCGGATCATGTCGCGCATGATCGCGTCGTCATCGACAACCAGAATGCGGTGCATGCGTCCTCCGCGGGTTATCAGCATGGTTTCGTATTTCGTGCGGGGTGTCGGGGGAGCCTCACGGATTCTCCTCCATGCCACGGAACAGCTCTTCGATGCGGCGTCCTTCCTCCAAGATGATAGACGCGTATTCGTGTTCCGGCGAGGTGGCGTCGAGCGCCCCCACGAGTTTGCGGGCAAAGCCGCCCACGGCCATCAGCGGGTTGCGCAGCTCGTGCGCCATGGCCTCAAGCGTGTCGCGCGCGACCGCCACGTCAAGGGTTTCGCGCGAGGGCAGCGGCGCGGGCGCGGCCTCGCGCAGCATGTCGCGGAAGACGCGCGTGGCCTTGCCCAGGAGTTCGTTCAATCCCTGGCGCGCATCGGCGTCCATAAGGATGTGCTCGGCCACGCCACGCAAGGTTTGCAACGAGGCGATGACCAGATCTTCCACCAAGGCTTCGTCGGCGTCGAGCAGTTCCTGGGCCGTGAGCAGGAAGGCGTGGATGTCCTCGCGTTCGCCGAAGCACAGGTCGGAGAAGAGATCTGCGACGTGCAGAAAACGGCGGGTGGGCGAGCTTAAAGGGGTTGCAGGCCCTTTTGCCGCCTCCTCCAGCACCTGGATCGCGTGGCCGGGCAGCCCCCATGCGCGCAGCATTCGCGCGCTCAGGGCGTAGCGTTTCTCTGGAGAGGGCTCGCTTGGCGCAAGCAGCCCTCCTGCTTCCAGGAGAAATCCGAGCAAGGCAGCCTGACCACAGGCGCAGGGAGCGAAATAGTCCTCCAGGGCGTCGGCCACGACGCTGCGGCACAACGCTCGCCGCCAATACTCGTTGACCCCGGGGGGCCTGCCCGTGATCTCGTGCATGCGTCGGCTCAGCGCATGGACGGCGGCCCATTTGCGTGCGAAGGCGAAGCCGGTGCGCACCACGGCCTGCGGCAGCGTGGCCGGTGCTCCGCCGAAGCCGAAGGCATTGCCGCGCGCGGCCTTGAGGAAAAGCGAAACAGCCTGCTCGTCCCTGGCCAGCGTTTCGACCAGCTCCCGGGCCGTGGCCGAAGGGTCGAAGCACAAGATCACCAGTCGCGTCTCATGGGGCGAGAGCGAGGGTATAGGGGGGGCCGAGATGGGCTGCGCCATGCGCGATACTGCCTCCGGTTTACTACCGAATAGCGCAGGCAGGGTGCGTCTTCAAGAAATTAAGAACTATTTTCGGAGCAAAAGCGCCACGCTTTCCACGTGGTGGGAGTGAGGAAAGAGATCCACAGGTGTGACGCGGGCGAGTCTGTAGGCCAGGGACAGGCGGCCGACGTCGCGGGCCAGGGTGGCCGGATTGCAGGACACGGCTACGATACGCTCGGGCGAAAGGGCCATGAGTCGCGCGACCACGGCCTCGTCGAGACCTGCGCGGGGCGGATCGGCCAGGACCGCGCCGGGCCGGGGCAACCCCGGACCGGCCAGCGTCTTGGCCAGATCTCCGGCCACGAAGCGGACATTTTGAAGGCCAAGGCGCTTTGCATTGGCCCTCGCGTCGGCCACGGCCGGGCCGTAGACCTCGAAGCCGACCACCTCCTCGGCCTCCCGCGCCAGGGAAAGGCCCAGGAGCCCCGCGCCGCAGCAACAGTCGTAGAGTGTCTCCGCGCCGGTGAGCGCGGCCTCGCGGCGCACGATTTCAACCAGCTTTTCCGCGGCCAGGGTGTTGGTTTGGAAGAAGGATTCGGCGGAAAGCTCCCAGGTGAGCCCGGCGCAGTTCTCGATGAAACGTGATCCGCCCCAGATCGTACGCAGGCTTTCGGAAAGGGCAACCTGCGGCCGCTTGGTCCGAATGCCCCATACCACGCCGCCGAGCGTCTCACAGACGCCGCCCAAGGCGTCGGTCAGGCGGCGCACGGCCTGCTCGCTTTTGGGATTCGCCGCTGTGATGACGATAGCCACCACCTGCCCCGCAAGATTGCGTCTCAGCACCAGGAAGCGCCAAAAACCCCGGCCCGTTGCGGGATCGTAGGCGGGCAGGCCGGACGAGGCGGCCGCCTCGCGGGCGGTTGCAAGCAGCGCGCCCGCGTCGCCCGCCATCAGGCCGCATTGGAGGATGTCCACCACTTCGTCGCCCTGGCCGCGCGGCCGAAGCCCGAGCCGGAGCGCGCCGCGTGCGCCGAAGAAGGCGAACTCCATCTTGTTGCGGAATCCCCGCGTCAGCGGTGAAGGGACGGTCTCTTCGACTGGCGCGTCGGCGATGCCGCCCAGCCGTTCCAAGGCCTGGGTCACCTGGGTCCGCTTCCAGGCGAGCTGGCGCCCGTATTCCAGATCCTGGAAATCGCAGCCGCCGCAGACGCCGAAATGGGGGCAGAAGGGTTCGACCTGACCCGGCGCGCGTGAAAGGACGTTCACCACGCGGGCCTCGGCGTGACGGCGGTGCAGCCGTTCGATGACGGCCTCGACCCGTTGTCCGGGCAGGGCGTGATCCAAAAAGACCGCCATGCCTTCGACGCGGGCCACGCCCCGGCCGCCGTCGGCCAGGGACTGCGCCTCGCACTCGATGCGCTGTCCCACGTCCAGGACGCGCCCTCCGGCCGCAGCCGTTTCGGCGGATGCGCGGCCCTTTGCGTCCGCTCGGGAGTCCGGGCCAAGGCGAACGCCCTTTGTTTCCGCTCCCTGGTTTTTGGGGCGGGGCGCGAACGGGCTCTGGCGCGGATTCTTTCCCATCAGTCTACCACAGAACCGCGCGCACCGCGTTGCCGATGGTCTCGGCGTCGGCCTCCGTGAGCCATGGATGCATGGGCAGGCTGACCACCTCGCGCGAGGCCTTTTCGCTGTGTGGCATGTCGCCTTCCCGGTAGCCCAGGTGGGCGAAGACCGGCTGCTGGTGTAGGGGAATGCGGTAGTAGACCATGGTCGGCACGCCCGAGGCCGAAAGGCCGCTCATGAGTTGCTCGCGGCGGTCGGTGCGTACGGTGTATTGCGCGTAGGCGCTGAAGTAGCCATCCGGAATCACGGGCGTCTCCACGAGACCGGAGAGGCGCTCGGTGTAGCGCGCGGCCGCGACTTGGCGAAGCTCCAGTTCCTCGGGGAAGATTTCGAGCTTGGGCAGCAGGATGGCTGCCTGCAGGGTGTCCAGCCTGGCATTGAGCCCCACGGCCACGTTCTCGTACTTGTCCGAACCCTGGCCATGGACGCGCAGCGAGATGAGCTTTTCGTGCAGCGCCTCGTCGTCGGTGAAGATCGCGCCGCCGTCGCCGTAACAGCCAAGCGGTTTGGCCGGGAAAAAGCTTGTGGCCGCGCACAGGCCGAAGGAGCCCGCGCGCTTGCCGTTGACGGCCCCACCGAAGCCCTGGGCCGCGTCCTCGATGATGGGCAGGCCGTGGGCGGAGGCCACGGCCTCGATGGCCGCGTAGTCGGCGGGCAGGCCGAAAAGGTCCACGGGAATGACTGCGCGTGGGGTCAGGGACTCGTAGCCCTTGGGCAGCGGGTGCAGAGCGGGGTCGTTTTGCAAGAGGGCGTGGACGGCCCGCTCAAGCGCGGCCGGGTCCATGTTGTAGGTCGCGGGGTCGATGTCCACGAACACGGGGGTGGCCCCGAGCAGGGCGATGACCTCGGCCGTGGCGTAGAAGGAGTAGGCCGAGGTCAGGACCGCGTCGCCGGGGCCCACGCCCAGGGCCATGAGCGGCAGCAACAGGGCGTCCGTGCCCGAAGAGCAGGAGAGGCAAAAGCGCGTGCCCGCGAATGCCGCCAGCTTCTCTTCCAATTCCCGTATCTCCGGCCCCATGATGTACTGGCCATGGGCCAGCACGGCGTCCATGCGGCGGCGGATCTCTGGTTCGAGGCGGGCGAACTGGGATTTGAGGTCGATGAAGGGAATGCTCATGCGCTGCTCCTTGGGCGGGCCGGATGCCGGGGCTTGTACATCCGGGGCGGGCAAACCACAAGACGGCCTGCCCCAGGCCGCTGAAAAAGCCCCATCTTCGGCGTTGTGCGAAAGCGCCGACCCCTCGCCTATTCTTTACTACGCGTCGGACCTGGCGTTTTTGTGCGGCCTCGCTTGAGATTTTTTGAACGGCCCGGGAATAGAGCGTTCCGTCAGCCCAAATGTCGTTCCCGTTGTAAATACCCATGGGTCCCAGGGGTTTGGCGCGCAAAGGGGCACGTTCGTTCAGTGTCACCCCCCGGGAATGCGCCCAGGCGACCTTTTTTTGCTGCCCCGGCGTTTGCAATTTGCCCCGCCTGGGGCTACTTTCCGCCCCATCGCGATTGCCGGGAAAACGGATGAAGGCCCAACTGACCAACAGAAATTTCTGGCTCATGCTGGCCGCCGACGCCGCCCTGTTCGCCCTGTCCTTGTGGCTGGCCTTCCTGGTCCGCTTCGAGTTCGGCCTGCCGCCCTATTACGAGGCGCAGTTCAAAATCCTGCTGCCGGTCTTCGTGCCCGTCAAAATCACCTGCTATTGGTTTTTCGGCCTCTATCGGGGCATGTGGCGCTTCACGAGCTTCTATGAGATCGGACGACTGGTGCAGGCCGCAATCATCTCGCTCGTCCTGCTCACTGTTCTGGTGCTTTTCTGGAAGGGCTTCACCGGCTTTTCACGGGCCGTGTTTCTGCTCGACTGCATGCTGACCGTGGCCCTCACCGCGGGGCTGCGCCTCGCCATCCGCCGCTCCTTCGAGCATGGTTCCGAATCCCTGACTCAGGCGTTGCAAAGCGTCATGAGCTTTTCTAAACGGGGCAAGGGGCGTAAAAGGGTGATGATTCTCGGCGCGGGCTCGGCCGGTGAGCAGATATTCAGGGAAATGGTCCGGAACACGGCACTTGGGCTCGTGCCCGTGGGGTTTCTTGACGACGATCCGGCCAAGCTGGGCCGACAGGTGCATGGCGTGCCCGTGCTCGGCCCGGTGGACGATCTGGGGGAACTGGCGGCCGCACGGCGGGCCGACGAGGTGGTCATCGCCATGCCTTCGGCCACGGGCGCGCAGATGCGCCGCGTGGTCGAAACCTGCGAACGGGCCGGGGTTCCCTTCAAGACCGTGCCCGGCATGGCGTCGCTCATCGGCGGGAACGTGCGCATCGCGGATCTGCGGGAGGTCGATTTCGCGGACCTCCTCGGCCGTGAACCCGCGGACCTCCAGGTCGAGCGCATCAGTGGCTATCTCACGGGCAAGACCGTGCTTGTGACTGGCTGCGGCGGTTCCATCGGCTCGGAGCTGACGCGCCAAATCGCGCGCTTCAATCCGGGCCGGCTCGTGCTCATGGACGCGGGCGAATACAACCTCTACTCCATCGAGATGGAGCTTCGGCACGTCTTCGGATTCACGAACTATGTCGCCGTACTCGGCCGGGTGCAGGACAGGGAGCTACTCACCCGCGTCTTTTCGGAGCACAGGCCCGACGCCGTTTTCCACGCCGCGGCCTACAAACACGTGCCGCTGGTCGAGAAGAATCCCTGGCAGGCGGTGGACAACAATATCGTGGCCACCAGGGCGCTCATCGAGACCGCCGTCGCCCACAGGGCCGAACGTTTCGTGCTCGTCTCCACGGACAAGGCCGTGCGCCCCACCAACGTCATGGGAGCCTCCAAGCGGGTCACGGAACTCATCATGCAGGCTCTGACCGGCAGCGGGACGAAATTTATGGCCGTGCGCTTCGGCAACGTCATCGGCTCCTCGGGCTCGGTCATCCCGTTGTTCATGGAGCAGATCAAGCGCGGCGGCCCCGTGACAGTGACTCACCCCGATGTCACACGCTATTTCATGACCATCGCCGAGGCCGCGCAACTCATTTTGCAGGCCGGCGCCATGGGCGCGCAGGGCGACCTCTTTCTGCTCAAGATGGGTACGCCCGTGCGCATCGCGGACATGGCGCGCGACCTGATCCGCCTCGCGGGCAAGGAGCCGGGGGTGGACGTCGAGATATCCTTCACCGGGCTTCGCGAGGGCGAGAAGCTCTACGAGGAACTCATTACCGAAGGCGAGGACGTGGTCCATACCGAACACGACAAGATCATGCTCCTTCGCAACGACAACAATTGGCACGGATACGGCACGCGCGAGGCCTACCGGACCTGGCTGTGGCAGCGGCTGGACGAGCTTCTCCTGCACGCGGCCCGCTTCGACGCCTGCGCCATCAAGCGTGTGCTGGCCGAGGTCGTGCCTGAGTACGCCATGCAGGACGCCGCCTGCGTCATCGGAAACGGCGGGAACACGGAGGATGCGGCATGAGGGTCACGGTTTTCGGCGGGTCGGGATTTCTGGGCTCGCACGTCTGCGACAAGCTGTCGGACGCGGGCCACGAGGTCACGATCTTCGACCGCGCGACCTCGCGCTGGCTTAAGCCCGGCCAGCGCATGATCCTGGGCGACATCCTGGACGAGGCGGCGGTGCGCGAGGCCGTCAGGGGAGCGGAAGCGGTCTTCAATTTCGCGGGTATCGCGGACATCGGCGAAGCCAACGAACTGCCCGTGGAGACGGTCAAGGCCAATATCCTGGGCAACGTCGTGCTGCTCGAAGCCTGCCGCCTGGAAGGCGTGAAGCGTTTCGTCTACGCCTCCACGGTCTATGTCTACAGCGCCTCGGGCGGCTTCTACCGCTGTTCCAAGCAGGCCAGCGAGCTGTACATCGAGACCTACAACGAGAATTTCGGCCTGGAATACACTATCTTGCGCTACGGTTCGCTCTACGGGCCGCGCGCCGACCTGCGAAACGCCATCCATCGCTTCGTGCACCAGGCCATGACCGAGGGCGTGATCCGCTACTACGGCAGTCCAGACGCTTTGCGCGAGTATATCCACGTGGAGGACGCGGCCCTGGCCAGCGTGGACATCCTGAAGCCCGAGTTCGCCAACGCTCGTGTGGTGCTCACGGGGCATCAGGCCATGCGTGTGGGCGACGTGATGAAGATGATCGGCGAGATCCTCGGCGGCGAGGTGCGCTTCGAGTTCTTCTCCGAGAAAAGTTCCGCCCATTACGAGATCACGCCCTACTCTTTCAGTCCGCGCATGGGCCGAAAATACGCGCCGCCGTTGCACATGGACCTGGGCCAGGGCGTCTTGCGGGTCGTGGAGGAGATGCACCGCGACATCCATCCCGAGTTGCAAAACCGCGATGGGGTGCTGGTCAGGGACGACCAAGGCTCCTGAAAGCGCGATTCGCCCTTTTGGGGCGCGCGTGCAGACCATGACGTTTTTTCCTGCCGTTCCATGGTCTTGCCATGACGCGAGGCAGGGCCTATCCTCCTGCCTCAAGCACGAAAAAAGGATATACATACCGCAATGGGCAAATTCAGCATACCGGAGTACCGGGTCCATGTGGACCAGCTCCAGCCGGGCGTCTTCATCAAGCTCGACGGGGCTTGGTTCAACCACCCGTTCCTCTTCAACAAGTTCAAGATCAAGTCCGAGGAACAGATCCGTACCCTCAAGGAGAGCGGTGTGGAGGAGGTCATCTGCGTCCCGGCCAAATCCGACCGCCTGCCCGACGCGCCCAAGGCCGCCAAGCCGTCCGAACAGGGACCCAAGGTCAAGAAGCAGCCCGATCCGGCCCTGGAGAAGATGTGGGCCATCAAGAAGGAGCGCATCGAACGGTTGAAGCAGAAGCGTGAGGAGATCAGACGCTGCGAGGAGAACTACCGCAAGTCGCTGGCCGCCGTGCCCGGGATGATGACCGGGATCATGGCCGGCTCGGGCGAGGCCGTGCAGAATGCCCAGGCGCTCGTCTCGGACATGGCGGACGTCTTTTTGGACGAGCGTGACGCCGTGGTTCATCTTATGGACTCCAAGGCCACGGACGAGGGGCTGTTCTACCACTCTTTGAACGTGGCCGTGCTGGGCATGATGCTTGGCCGCGAGTTCGGCCTGTCCCCCGAGGACCTCAAGGCGCTCGGCCTTGGGGCCATGTTTCACGACATCGGCAAGAACAAGATCGAGAAGAAGATCCTGCGCAAACCCACGCACACCAAGGCCGAGATCCAACTCATCCAGATGCACCCCAAATACGGCGTGGAGATTGCGGTCAAGGCGGGCGGCTTCACGGACCCCGCGCTGCGGGTCATCTACCAGCACCACGAGCGTATGGACGGCTCGGGCTACCCCATGCACCTGAAGGGGGCGAAGATAGCGGTAACGGCCCGCATCGCGGCCATCTGCGACATCTACGACAACTTGGTCAACCACCCGGATCAGACCAAGGCCGTTACGCCGTACCAGGCCATGGCCGCCATGTTCGGCAAGATGAAGACCAAGCTCGACATGCAGGTCTTCGCGAGCTTCATCCGCTGCCTGGGCATCTACCCGCCGGGAACCATCGTCCAGCTTTCCAACGAGATCATCGGGCTCGTCATCGCGGTCAACCAGCGAAACCCGCTCAAGCCGTCGCTTCTGATCTACGATCCCGAGGTGCCGCGCGACGAGGCCATCATCTTCGACATGGAGGAGGACCCCGACCTCTCGGTCGTCAAGTCCATCCACCCCACGCACTTGCCCAAGGAGATATTCACCTACCTGAACCCCAGGGCCAAGGTCGGCTACTACATGGACAACGCGGGCGAGTCCCGCTCCAAGTAGTCGCCGCGCCCGGCGAACCGCCCCTTGTACCCCGCCCGCCGCGCGTGACTCCCGCGCCGGACTTGCCATTGCCGCCGCCACGGGTCACAATGCCCTTCGCTGAAACGACCTCAACGGCGCAAGGAGCACCGCATGGCCGCGCGCGGCAAATCCACCACCAAGGCCACGACTTCTCCGGCGGCCTCGTCGGCCCCGGTCGATCACGACACGACCATCCCCCGCCTGGGCGCGGGCGCGTTCGACAACCCGCTCGGCTACTGCCGCTTCATGGACGACGCGGCGCGGGTGCGCATCGAACTGACCGACGAGGAGGTCTCCGGGCTTTCGGGCAACGAGGACCTGGCGCTTTCCTTCGAACTGGCCGGGCCGCGCGCGAAGGTCTTCTTCAACCCCAAGAAGACCAAATGTGCCATCGTCACCTGCGGCGGGCTGTGCCCCGGCATCAACGACGTCATCCGCGCCATCGTCATGGAGGCCTACCACGCCTACGACGTGGCCGCGTGCTTCGGCATCCGCTTCGGTCTGCAAGGCTTCATCCCCCGCTACCACCACGACATCATGGAGCTCACCCCGGACAGCGTGACCGACATCCACGAGTTCGGCGGCACCCTGCTCGGCTCGTCGCGCGGGCCGCAACCGCCCGAGGAAATCGTGGACGCGCTGGAGCGTATGAACATCGGCATCCTCTTCGTCATCGGCGGCGACGGCTCCATGAAGGCGGCCGCGGCCATCCAGGCCGAGGTCGCGCGGCGGGGCCTCTTGGTCTCGGTCGTCGGCGTGCCCAAGACCATCGACAACGACGTCAACTTCATCACCCGTTCCTTCGGCTTCGACACCGCCGTGGAGCAGGCCACGCGCGCCATCCGCTCGGCCCACACCGAGGCCCTGGGCGCGCTGAACGGCATCGGCATGGTCAAGCTCATGGGGCGGCACTCCGGCTTCATCGCCGCCCAGAGCGTACTGGCCCTCAAGGAAGTGAACTTCGTCCTGATCCCCGAATACCCCTTCGAACTGCACGGCGAGAAAGGCCTTCTCAGCGCCCTGACGCAGCGCCTCACCTCCCGCCATCACGCGGTCATCGTGGTCGCCGAGGGCGCGGGCCAGCACCTGGTGCGGGCCTCGGGCGAGCGCGACGCCTCGGGCAACCTCAGGCTGCCCGACATCTGCGGCCTGTTGCGCTCGGCCATCGACGAGCACCTGAACACGGCCAATGTCCCCTACACCCTCAAGTTCATCGACCCAAGCTACATCATCCGCTCGGTTCCGGCCAACGCCAACGACCGCGTCTATTGCGGCTTTCTGGGACAGAACGCGGTGCACGCGGGCATGGCGGGCAAGACGGGCATGGTCGTGGCCAGGGTGCAGGACCGCTACGTGCATCTGCCCTTCCACCTCGTGACCTCGGCCCAGAAACGGCTCAACATCCGCTCCGACTACTGGCGCGCGGTGCTGGAATCCACGGGCCAGCAGCACCTGGGGCCTGACCTTTCCGAATGCCCCCTCCCCGGCGAGGCGTGAAAAATATGTGACTACGGCCTTGCCGCGAATGCGCCGGGGGCGGTTTGGGCCGCGCGCAGCACGGCGTCGAGCGGTCGGCCGAGCAGGAAGCGCAGGAGCGGCGGGGAGAGGTCGCGTTCGGCCAGGGTCGCGCGCAGCGAGCGGTCGAAGGCCAGCATCTCGTCGAGGAGGGCATGCGCCATGCCGTGCTCGCGCGAAAGAGCCAGGGCCTCGGCCATGGGGCAGCGTTCCTCGTGCAGGCGCACTATTTCGGCCAGGGCGCTTTCGGGTGGCAGAATGTCCAGCCGCGTCAGACGGCCCGAGGCGTAGGCGTTTTCCAGGGCCGAGGTGTCGCGGCAGTCGAGCAGTCGGCATTCGAGCGGCCGCGAGGCGTAGATGCCGCAGCCTTGTTCCGTGAGAAAGATGCAGTCCCAGCGCCCGGCCTCGGGATTAAGGCTCGCGAGCTTGACGATTTCGGCCGCAAGGGGCCGCACGGCCTGAGCGGGCTGGTCGAAGGCGGGCTCGCCTGCGCGCAGGGTCATGAGATCGGCCAGGGCGAAGGCCGTTCCAACGAGGTCCAGATCCTGCTCGTGCAGGGCCGGGCCTGCCGCACGGCAGCAGGCGGCGCAGCGGCGACAGGTCACGCGGGGCCGTCCGTGCGGCATACGGCCCTGACGTGCGCCAGGCAGTCGTTGTCCATGTGGGTCACGTGGCCGAGCACAGCGTCGGCGCACCATGAGGCGCGGCCCGATTTGGCGTCCGCGCTCCACAGCCGCTTCTGGCGGTGGTCGAAGAGCGGATCGGCGCAGTAGGCGTCGGCCCCGTCGCCGCGCCGGATGATGAGGCAAAGCTCCTCCACTGTGGGCAGCCGCCAGCCCGAACGGCCCGCGAAGCGCGTCTCGTTTAGTTTGGCGCAGTACTCTTCGGCCTCAAAGCGCGTGAGAAGCTGCGGGCTGCCGCCCTGCTGCCAGCACAGGCCGTTGGCCGCGTCAACGACCAGCCGCGCGCCGTCGCGGCGCAAAAGCTTCAGTTCGGGTATTGGTCCGGGCAGGGGCCGCCACAGGCTGTCCAGGGGAAAGGCCTGGCTGGCCTCGGAGGCCGCGACCTTGCGCGGGGTCTCGCGCGGGCGCACGTTCGCCGCGTCGGCTCGAAGCGGCTCCTCCTCGGCCAGGGAGCACGCGCCGCGCATGGCCGCACGCCAGTCGTCCAGGGCGTCGGAAAGGGCCATCTGCATGTCCTCGGCGCTCGAAAAGCGCCGTTCCGGCTCGGGATGGACCGCGCGCGGCAGGAATTCGTCAAAGGCATGGAAAAGCTCCGGGGCCAGGGACGAGGGCTTGCGGCGCTCGTCGGCCCGCTCGCCGGGCAGGCGGCCCGTGAGCATCCGCCAGCAGATCACGCCCACGGAGAAGAGGTCCGAGCGTTCGGTGGCGCTGTCCGGGTCGGTTTCCTGCTCGGGGGCCGTGTAAAAGGGCGTGCCGATGGCCAGGCCGCCGGGCGTGGCGCGCCTTTCGCCGCGCCTGGCCGAGAGGCCGAAGTCGATGAGTTTGGCGTGCTCCTCGTCGTCGAGCATGACATTGAAGGGCTTGAGGTCGCGGTGCAAAAGCCCCTTGGCGTGCAAAAGCGCCACGCCGTCGAGCGTCTCCAGGGCCAAGCGCGCGGCCGTCTCCACGGGCAGGGCCCGCGCGGGCTCCTCGGCGCGGTAGGACTCGCCCAGGATCACGCCCAGGTTGCGGCAGAAAAACTCCATGCAGTAGAAGGGCCGGCCGCGCGCGTCGTGGTCGAAGTCCGTGACCGCGGCCACGCGCGGATGGCGCAGTCCGCCGATGAGCGCGGCTTCCTCGGTGAACATCCGCCGTACCTCGGTCTCGCCCAGAATCGCGGTCAGGGTCTCGTCCGGGGCCAGGAGCTTGAGCGCCAGCATGCGTCCGGCCACGGGCAGGCGCACCTTGTAGACGCGGCCCATGCCGCCCCGGCCCAGAAGGCCCAGAATCTCGTATTTCCCGATCCTGCGCATGGAAACTTTCCCTGGTCAGCCGTAAAGCCTGTCGGCGTACATGCGCGGCAAGCCGCGCGCCAGGATGCGACGGGCCACCGGGTCGATGTCGTATTCCACGAACCGGAAGTCCACGGTGCGCGCCTGGTGGTCCCACAGCACCCACTTGGCGCGCCGGTCGCCGTCGCGCGGTTGGCCCACGGAGCCGCAGTTGATTATGTGGCGCACGTCCGGCGCAAGGTGAAAGACTCCCGGCTCGGGCCGGTAGCGCCGCACCTCGCCGCCGTCGAAGGTGAAGATGCGCAACTCGTGCGTGTGGCCGCAAAAGCACAATTCCTCGGGAAAACGGCCGAACAGTTCCTCCAGGCGGCCCTCGCGGCTGAACTGGAAGAGATAGGTCGTGACCAGGTCGGGCGGCGCGCCATGCACGAAACGCGCCCCGCCCCGGATGACCACGCGCGGCATGCGCGAAATTTCCTCCAGGCTTTGGGGCGAGAGCAACTCGCGCGTGCGCTCCAGGGCGTGCAGGGCATGGGGGTTGAGGCTCATGGCCTCGTCCGTGAAAAGGAGCGCCTGCTCGTGGTTGCCAAGGCAGGAGGTCGCGCCGCGCGCGGCGAGTTCCTGCACGACCTCGTCGGGATCGGGGCCGTAGCCCACGTTGTCGCCCAGGGTGATGATCTCGTCCGCGCCCGCGCGTTCGACGTCGCGCAGCACGGAGCGCAGGGCCCCGAGATTGCCGTGGATGTCGGAGAGTACTGCCCGGCGCATGGTTCTAGACGCTCAACTGGACCGTGTACCAGCGCCCCTGGCGGTCCACCCGGAGCATGATCGCGGAACGCATGCGGAAAAGCGCCACGGCGCGCAGCCAGTCGTCCGCCGATTGCAGTCGCAGGCCGCCGACCTGGATGATGTGGTCGCCGGGCCGAAGGCCGAGCCGTCCGGCCGGGGAGTCGGGCCGCACTTCGGTGATGCGAAGTCCGCGCGCCTCGGGGGAGCGGGCCACGGAAAAGCCCCAGCGCGCCACGGCCAGTCCGTCGGCCGTCTCGCGGGTGAAAGGGGCCAGGGCGATGTCCTGGGTGCGCACCGCGCCGTCGCGTAGCGTCTCCAGACGCACGCGCTCGCCCCTGGTGTGGGTGCGCAGAAGTTGCAGGTAGTGGAGATGATCCTCAATGGTCACGCCACCCATGCGCAGCACCACGTCGCCCGGCAAAAGCCCGGCCCTGTCCGCGGGCAGATCCCGGTATATCTCGGTGATGACCATGCCCTCGGGCCTGGGCAGGCCGAAATAGCTGGCCGTGGCCTGATCCACGTCCTGTCCGGAAAGGCCGAGCCAGACGTGGGCCACGCGGCCGGTCTCCAGAAGTTCGCCGACCACGCGCGTGGCCTTGTGGATGGGGATGGCGAAGCCGATGCCCTCGGCCCGGGCGATGATGGCCGTGTTGATGCCCACCACCTGCCCCAGCAGGTTGACCAGCGGCCCGCCGGAGTTGCCGGGGTTGATGGCCGCGTCGGTCTGGATGAAGTCGGTGTGCGCGCCCTCGCGGGTGCGGATGGCGCGCCCCACGGCCGAGATCACGCCCGTGGTCACGGTGTGCGAGTAGCCGAAGGGGTTGCCGATGGCGATGACCGTCTCGCCGATGAGCAGATCTTGGGAGTCGGCCACTTGGGCTTGGGGCAGTTCGCCGTCGCCAGCCAGGCGCAGCACGGCAAGGTCGAAATCCGGGTCCGCACCCACGAGATCGGCCTCGTAGGAGCGGCCGTCGAGCAGATGGACCCTGGTCTGCGTGGCCCCGGCGATGACGTGGGCGTTGGTCAGCACCAGCCGCGCCCGGCCGTCGAAAATCACGCCCGAGCCGAGCGATTCGTAACGAAAGCGCTGCCGGGGCATGTCGCCGAAGAACTCTTCGAAAAAGGGGGCCAGTCCCGGCGGCACCTGGCCGAAGGGGCTGACGGTCCGCTCACCCTCACGCACGGTGGTGATGTTGACCACGGACGGCGCGATGGCCTGCACCGCCTGGACCACCGGGGTCAGGCGGGGGTTGTCCGGGGAAAGCGACGCGCCCGCCTGGGGGGCCAGGGCCGAGGCGCTCCGCGGGACGGTCGCGAGGACCGGGCCGAGGACGAGGACGGTGAGCAGAAAAAGGATCGCGCGCATGCCCGCTGCATATCGCCTTTGCAGTCGCAAGGCAAATGGGCGTGAGAAGGACGGACCCGGCCTGCGATGCACAAGGGCGAGGCTAGATACGGCAGTTCGATTCGGCCTCGGCCGTGGCGTCGTTTATCAGGTCGCGCAGGGTCAGGGCGTCGAGCTCGCGCAGCATGCCCTTGGTGGCTGCCGCCCAGACCTTGCGGGTGCTGCATGCGTCGAGCTTGGGACAGGGGTTCTTGCCGCTCAGGCAGTCGGTCAGGTCCAGACCGCCCTCCAGATCACGCACGATGGCGCCGATGGTGATCTCGTCCGGGCTCTTGGCCAGCACGTGGCCGCCCTTGGGGCCGCGCTTGCTCTTGATGTACTTGCCCTTCTTGAGGAGCCTGACGAGCTTTTCCAGGTACTTAACGGGCAGGTCGAGGCGGCCCGAGATGTCCATGACCGTGACCGGGCCGTTGTCGCCGTGCAGGGCGATGTCGAGCAGCATGCGCGTGCCGTATCGGCTACGGGTGGATAACTTCATCTTTGGCTCCTGGTTCCGGGCAAGTCATTTTGATCCGGCAATGACTTCTTCCTAAACGAGAAGCCGAGGTTTGTGAATGGCCGTCCAGCCTTTCTGGACGGAAAAACGACGTGTTTGCGCGGGCTCTGGCAGGCTCAGGCGGGGCGTGAAAATCCCGTGATTGTTGCGCGGGCGGGGCTCTGCCCCGCGCCCGCCGGGGGGATCATCCCCCCGGCCCCCCTGCGGTTCCCGAAGCCGTCTGCGACGGCTTCGGGAAAGCCGGGTCTGGGGCGTTTCACCGCCGCACCGGCGTCGGCTCTGCCAGTGATGGTTTCGCTGCGAATCCAGGGTCCAGGGAACTTTGGGTCAAGCATTCGAGAGTCCGGTGCGCAGGCCGTTCCAAAGGTGCCGGATGCAAGGCGCAAAAAAGCGCCGGGCCCGACGCGTATTACCAATACGCGAGGGATCGGCGCTTTCGCGGCAACGCGGCAGACGGTGCTATTGGGGCGGCCTGCGACCCTGGCGGAGGAGGTCTGGAGGAGGCAGCGCCTCCTCCAGGCAGGCTAGGCAGGGGAATAAAAGCAGCGCTTGGGCGAGATGACCTTGCCTTGTTTCTTCAGGGCGTCGATGGCCTTGGAGACCTCCTTGGAATCCACGCCCAGGGCCTTGGCGATGTCTCCGGGGCGCACCGGCTTTCCGGCGTCCTGCATGGCTTTCAGAACTTTCTCTTCCATGTTGTCCTCCTTGGGAAGCTCGTCCCATGGCAAATGCGGCAGGCCGGGCTCGGTGTCAAGCCGAAGCCCCTTCGACCCCGCCGCCGCACCGTCGTCGGCTCTACCGACGATGGTTTCGATGCGAATCCAGGGTCCAGGGAACATCGTTCCCTGGCGGTTGTGGTCTGGAGGAGGCAGCGCCTCCTCCAGGCAAGCTGGTGACAAGCCTCGTTTCGCAGGCCGCTCCAAATGTGCCGGATGCAAGGCGCAAGAAAGCGCCGGGCCCGACGCGTATTACCAATACGCGAGGGATCGGCGCTTTCGCGGCAACGCGGCAGACGGTGCCTTTGGGGCGGCCTGCACGAGGCCCGAAGGTCAGAGCGACTTCTTGTAGTTGAGCACGAACTCCACGGCTTCGGGCACGCTCGAAACCTTGCCCTCGATCTGGGCCTTGAGCAGCGCGTCGCGGATCATGCCGATGGCCGGGCTGGGCGGCAGGCCCGTGAAGTCCATGATCTCGTTGCCGTTGAGCAGCGGTTCGGACATCTCCTCGGGCGTCTTGGCCTTTTCCAGCATCTTCAGGTTATGATTGAAGTTGGTGTAGTTGCCCTCGCGCGCCTTGATGTCCGCGCGGCTCATCTCGACCAGCCTGGGATATTCCTCCAGCGCCATGAAGCGCCGCGCGCCGCGCTCGGTGAGCATGTACTGGAAGCGCATGTGGTGGCGCACCAGATGGCAGATGAGGTCCACGTCCTCGTTGGGCAGGCGCAGGCCGGTCAGCACCTTGCGCGTGACCTGTGCACCCACGCGGTGGTGCTGGTGGAAATGCCACTTGCCGTCGAAGTATTCGGCCGTGAAGAGTTTGCCCAGGTCATGGAACAGGCAGGCCATGACCCCGTACCAGTCGTAGGGCAACTCCTCGGGGTAGCGGCGCATGACCTCGATGGTGTGTTCGAAGACGGATTCCTCCGCGCCGGCGGCGTTCTTGATGTGGCGCACACGCGTGAGCGCGGCCATCTGCGGGATCAGGCCGTGCAGGAGCATGGAATCGAAGAGCAACTGCACGAACTTCCACAGGTTTTCGGCCTCGACCTTGCGCCATTCGTCCATGATGTCCGAGGGCGGCACGTAGTCCAGGATGCGCTGGGCCGAACGCACGATGGCCACCCAGGTGTTCTCCTCGACGGGCAGGTCATAGTTGGCCGCAAAGCGCAGGGCGCGCACGCCGTAGAGCAGGTTGCGCTTGAGCGTCAGGGTGGGTTCGCCCGTGAGCCGGATGCGGCCCTCGCTCATGTCCGCGAAGCCTTCGTAAAGGTCGGCGGCCTTGGGGATGTAGGGGCAGGCCAAGCTCGTCTTGTCCTTGCGGCGCAGGGCCATGCGCGATTCGAGCCGGGCGGTGGTGCGCACAAGCAGGGCTTCGGGGTGCGCGGTTTCGAGCTGGTTCACTTCATGGAAGAGAAACTTGGTTCCGCCCTCCTTGATGACCGCGATCTCGCCCGGCAGGTCCGAGGTGCCTGCGTTGGGGAATATCTTGACCAACTCCTCCCAGGGCATGTCCGTGGCGATGTCCACCTCGCGTTCGCCGTCCAGTCGCTCCAGCTCCTGCTGAAAGCGGGCGTTGATGACGTAGGCGTCGTACCCGTTGCGCAGTATGGTTTTGCAGATGGCGACGGCATCCTTGAAGGGCTGCGTCATGCTCGTGTCTCCTTGACTGGCGTGCGTCGGGAAGTCGTGCTCCCCCGCCTGGCTTTCGTATAGCAGAAGCTGCTTGAGAAAAAAAGGACTTGCTTCGAGGCCGTCCAGAAAGCCTCGTATTCGTGTCGTGCTCAGCCCCTGCGGCCGGCCGGGGCGGACGCGGGCGGCAGGGCCGTGCGCCACAGCCACAGGCCGAAGAGGATCATGGGCAGGGAGAGAGCCTGGCCCATGGTCAGCCAGCCGAAAGCCAGATAGCCCAGGTGCGCGTCGGGTTCGCGCACGAACTCCACGGCGAAGCGCGACGCGCCGTAGATCATCAGGAAGAGGCCCGAGGCGCTCTTCATGGGCCTGGGCTTGGCCGACCACCACCACAGCACCACGAAGAGCAACAGCCCTTCGAGCGCCGCCTCGTAGAGCTGCGAGGGATGGCGCGGCATGAGCCCGGCCAGGGGGTCGCGGAAGATCACGCCCCAGGGCAGGTCCGTGGGCCGTCCCCAGAGTTCGCCGTTGATGAAGTTGCCGATGCGGCCGAAGAATATGCCGATGGGCGCGAGCGGGCAGACGAAGTCCGTGACCGCGAAGAAGGGGACGCGGTGCTTGCGGGCGAACCACCACATGCCGAGCACCGTGCCCAGAAGGCCGCCGTGGAAGGACATGCCGCCCCGCCAGACCGCGAAGAGCCGCAAGGGGTCCTGCCACAGGGCCGCGAAGTCGTAGAAGAGCATGTAGCCCACGCGCGCGCCGAGCAGCACGCCAAGCGCCAGATACCAGATCAGGTCGTCCACCTGCGCGGGCGTGACGGGCGAGCCGGGCTTTTTGGCGCGCATGCGGCCAAGGAGCCAGCCGCCGCCGATGCCGACCAGATACATCAGGCCGTACCAGCGGATGGCTAGCGGGCCGAGTTGCACGGCCACGGGGTCTATGTTGGGCTGAAACAGCATTGCCGGTGTCCTCGCGGTGGCTTTTCTACCCGGAGCGGGCGGCGCTGTACAGGGCGAAATCCCGATGCTTGGCTTTTGGATGTTCCCGCGCTGCGCCGTCGAGACCATTGCGGGCCATACGCGAGTAGGGTATGTGGACCGCTGCCCCCTGGACAGGCTGCTCCGGGGCTTTACCATAACCTGCAAGGTCGCTTTCGAGATGAGACGCACATATCCCCGCGCACGTTTTCAGTATGGACGGACCGTGGCCGCCGTCCTGGCGGCGCTGGCCTGCCTTCTGGGCGGCGCGCTTTTGGCCTCGGCCCAGGACGAGACCATGTACCTGGCCGACCCGGCCTTTGCCCCGCGCCAGCGGCCCGGCGTGTTCTTCATGCACGAGAAGCATATGGATCGGGCCGAGTGCACCGACTGCCACCATTTCTACGAGAACGGGACCAACGTCTGGGAACTCGGCATGGAGACCTCCTGTTCGGCCTGCCACGATGCGGCCGACGGCGGCAGGCTCGGGCTGCGCCGCGCCATGCACGGCCAGTGCATGGGCTGCCACGAGGCTAAGGGCGTGGCCTCGCCCGCCGCGCCCGTGATGTGCGGCGAGTGCCACGTGCGCGACAGCGGGGAGGCCAAGCCATGACCACCATGCACGAGTTCTATGAATTCGCCGTGGGGCCGCTGGCCCGCGCCGCCTTCGGCGTCCTGATCATCGGCCTCGCGCTGCGCCTGTGGCGCTACCGCAAGAAGGCCAGGCTCGCCGCCCGGAACCTGCCGCCTGATTTTCGCACCGGCTGGGCCCTGGCCTCCATCGCGCGCTTCCTGCTGCCGCTGAACCGCACGGCCAGGACCAGCCCCTGGACCACGGCGGCGGGGTTCGCCCTGCACGTTCCGCTGCTTCTGACCGCGTTCTTCCTTTCCGGCCACGTGGTGCTCGTGGAGCAGTGGTGGGGCCTCTCCTGGCCGACCATTTCCGATTCCCTGGCCGACGTCCTGACCGTGACGGCCATTGCGGCCGTGGCCTTTCTCGCGGCCAGGCGGCTTTTTCATCCGCCGGTCAAGGGGCTGAGCAGGCCAAGCGACCTGATCGTGCTCGCGCTCGTGGCCCTGCCTTTGGTCACGGGCCTTGCGGCGCACCGGCAGTGGGGCGACTACCCGACCATGCTGACCCTGCACGTGACCAGCGCCTGCGCACTGCTGATCGCCATTCCCTTCACCAAGCTTTCGCACATGGCGCTGTTCTTCGTCTCGCGGGCGGCGACGGGCAGCGATTTCGGCAAGCGGCAGGTGGGGCCGTGGTGATGCCGCGCGTCAAGGAGACGAGATGACGACCATCGACAAGACGAAGCTTTCCCGCGCCTTGGCCTCCAAGGCCAGCGCGAGGCTCGAAATGTGGCTCTCCATCTGCTCGCGTTGCGGGCTGTGCGCCGAGGGTTGCCACTACTACGCCTCCAACCCCAGGACCGAGCACGTCCCGGCCTACCGCATCCAGCCGCTGCTCGACCTGTACCGCAAGCGCGGCAAGGTGGATGCCGAACTGCTGACCGAGTTTCGGGACATCTGGTACGGCACCTGCACCATGTGCCAGCGCTGCACCATGTACTGCCCGCATGGCATCGGCATCGCCCCGCTGGTGCATGCCGCGCGCGGCGTGGCCGTGGCCATGGGGCTCACGCCTCCGGGCCTGGCCAAGGGCCTGGAGAACGCCCTTGAGTTCGGCAACAACCTGGGCATGACCGAGGACGAGTACCTGGAGACCGTGGAATGGCAGCTTGAAGAACTGCGCGAGGAGATGCCCTCGGCCGAGGCGCCCATGGACAAGGCCGGGGCCGAGTACCTGCTGACCTTCCACCCCCGCGACATCAAGTTTTATCCGCAAAATCTCTACAACTACCTCAAGCTCTACAACGCGTCGGGCATCGACTTCACGCTTTCCAGCAAGGGCTGGGACTCGACGAACCTCGGGCTCTTCGCGGGCGACGTGCCCAAGGCCACGGCGCTCGCCAGGAACGTCGTGGAGGCGGCCGAGGCCCTGCGCGTCAAGGCGCTGATAACGGCCGAGTGAGGGCACTCCATGAAGGCCCTCGGGTTCGAGGCGCCACACTGGTTGGGAAGGAAGCTCCCGTTCACGGCCACGCCGCCCATGAAAGTCTGGGCGGACTGCCTGGCCAAGGGTACGCTCAAGCTCAAGCCGGGGTTCCACACCGAACCCTCGACCTTCCAGGATTCGTGCAACTTCATCCGCAACGCCGGGCTGTTCAGGGAATCGAGAAACCTCCTCGCCGTGGTCGCGGCCAACTACCGCGAGATGAACCCGCACGGCAACGCCACCTACTGCTGCGGCAACGGCGGCGGCCAGGCCTTGATGCCCGAGTACAAGCAGGCCAAGCTCGCGGCGCTCAAGGCCAAGGCCGAGTGCATCCGGGCCACGGGCGCGCGGATGGTGGTCGTGGGCTGCCACAACTGCGAGGACGGCATCCTGGAGGCGGTCAAGACCTACGAGGTCGACGCCAAGGTGGAGCTTTTGAGCGCCTACCTGGCCGAGGCAGTCGATCTGGACGACTAGATATCGACGCGGCCCAGGGCGAGGCTGCCCAGAACTTCGGCCAATCCTCGTTCCACGAGCGGCAGGAGCGATCTGGCCGAGACCAGGTCTCCGACCCGCGCGGCGTCTTCCAGGCGTGCCGCGGCTTCGCGGCAGCGTTCCGCGCCCACCGCGCCGCACTCGCCTTTGAGCGAATGGGCGGCGCGCCAGATGGCGTTTGTCTCCCCTGCAGCGAGGGCCTCGCGCAACTCCATGATCCGCTCCGGAGCCACCGAGGCGAACACTCCGTACAATTCCTGGAGTAGTTCCATGTCGCCGCCCACGCGGGCCAGACTGCGCGTCTGTTCGACCACCGGAAGATCGTCGAGATTCATGGGGTCCTCATGGCTTTATGCGCGGCTTGGTCGCTCCGTCTCGTGCGCGGTTGTTTCCGCACGGGCCGGGAGAATGCACGGCCGCGCCCCTCGCGTTTCCCTTCGCGGCCGTAAGGTCAAGGCATTCCGCAATAATTCGGAGTTGTCAACAGGTTTGGAATTCTTGGCGAAACGGGCGTCGGATGACGCTTGGGCAGGAGCATGGTAAAAAAAACGATGAGTGAAGAAAGATACATCCACCCTCTGTGGAGCGGGCAGACCGCGTGTCATGGCGTCTCGGGAGAGCCCATGGGCTGTTTTGGCTCGGGGCAGGACGGCGAGCTCAGGCCGGGGCTGCCATGGCCGTCGCCGCGTTTCGACATGGGTGGAGAGGGCATGGTCATAGATCGGTTGACCAGCCTCGTCTGGACACGCTCAGCCAATCCCCTGGGCTTTCCTTTGCCCTGGGACGAGGCCTTGGCCGCCGTGGCGCGGTGGAATCGACGCGCGCACCTGGGCCGTAACGACTGGCGGTTGCCGAACCGGGCGGAACTCAGGAGTCTTGTCTGCCACGGTTCGCGCAGACCCGCGCTGCCGCCCGGGCACCCGTTCGCGGAAGTCTTCCAGGGTTGGGTCTGGACTTCAACCACGGCGGCCATCGCTCCTGGGCATGCCTGGCGCGTGCATTTGGAGGGAGGGCGAACATTTTACGGCCGCAAGAGCGACGAGGCGATCGTCTGGCCCGTGGCCGGGCAAGGACTCGTGCTGCCGCGCACAGGGCAAGCATTGTGTTTCGATTCTGCCGGACGCGAGATATCCTGCTTAGGGACCGGGCAGGACGGCGAGTCGCAATGCGGCGCCTCCTGGCCCACACCGCGCTTCGCGGAAATCCCGGACGGGGTGCTCGACCGTCTTACCGGACTTGTATGGAGGCGCTCGGCTGACACGTCGGGCGGCCCGGTGGATTTCGCCGGAGCGCTTGCAGCCGCCGCACGCCTGCACGAGCGGACCGGACAAATGTGGCGGCTGCCTTCGATAACGGAGCTCGACTCCCTCACCGACTGTTCCAGGCATTCTCCGGCCCTGACCCTTGGGCATCCCTTCACGGATGTGCGCGATGCCTACTGGTCATCAACTGGCAGCGGTTTCGATCCCTCCTGGGCATTCTGCCTCTATATCGACAAGGGGGCGGTGGGAGTTGGTCACAAGTCGCGCCCGGAGTTTTTCGCCTGGGCCGTGCGCGGTCCGGTCGAAGAGTGGGCGACCGGTCACGGCCGCGACGTTCCGTAACGATTCGGCGCGCGCGATGTCACGGGAAACTTTGAAGATCGTCGTTCCCGCCGCCAAAACGTCACGCATTCCTCGCCAACACGCCACATGCGGAGGCTAGCTCTGCCAAGGGCGGTCCGGACGGCCGGACGGCCTTTTTTCGACCCCGCCTTTCGGGAAAGGTGACATGCAGTCCATGGTCCTCGACGTCTTCAGGGGATTCACCACGGCGGCCCGGCATGCCGAGGCGGCGCAGCGTCGAGGGATGCTGCCCGCGAACTTCGCCTTTCTGAGCCTCTCCGAGCGCAACCGCATCGACGACCATCTCGCCTCGGGCGGCTCCTTGTCGCTCGTGCTCTTCGAGATCAAGAATTTTCTCGTCTTCGCAAACCTCTTCGGCGCGGACATCACGGCCCTGATCCTTGAAGCCTCGGCTCGCGAGGTGCAGGCCCTGGCCAGGGAGGAGCACCCGGGCGTGGGCTGCTACGTGGAGCGGCTCGCCGAGGGCAAGGTCATGCTGCTTTGCCTGCACAAGGCCGGCCAGGCACCCGATCTCATGGACATGGCGGCAGGCATGCGCCTGAAACTCAAGGCCAGCCTCAAGGCGCATTCGCTGAAGCTGACCGGCCAGACCCTGGACATCGCGGCGGGCCACGCGGCCATCACCCAGACCGGCGCGGGCACGCTCGAACACGCGCTGTACAACGCCCTGTGTGAGGCCCAGCACGTGGCCAAGGGCGAGTTGGACACCTCGACTCTGTCCATGCTCGCGGAGTTTCGCGAGATCATGGCCGCGCCACGCCTGCGTGTGGTCTATCAGCCGATCATCGACTTCCAGGCCGAGACGGTCCTGGCCTGGGAGGCCCTGACGCGAGGCCCGGCCGACTCCTACTTCCAGAGCCCTTCGGTGCTCTTCGACTTCGCCGAGGAGGTGGGTCAGCTCTTTACCCTGGAGAAGGTCTGCCGCGAGGCCGCCATCACCAAGCTCGGCGACGTCGGGCCAGGGCAAAAGCTCTTTTTGAACATCCACCCCCGTACGCTGGTGGACCCGAGTTTCTCGCCCGGCGAAACCCTGAAGCTCCTCGACCGTTGCGGGCTTGGGCCGTCCAACGTGGTCTTCGAGATCACGGAGCGCCATTCCATCCGCGACTTCACGCTCTTTCACCGCACCCTGGAACACTACCGCAGCCAGGGCTTCCAGGTGGCCGTGGACGACGTGGGCACGGGCTACTCGGGCCTTTGGACCATCGCTGAGCTTCGCCCCGACTACATCAAGGTGGACATGTCGCTGATCCGCGACATCGACAAGAATCCGGTCAAACGCGCGCTCATCGAGACCTTCGTGGCCTTCTCCGAGAAGATCGGCTGCCGCCTGATCGCCGAGGGCATCGAGACCGAGCAGGAGCTCGGCGCCTTGCGCGGCCTGGGCGTGCACTACGGCCAGGGCTACTACCTGCACCTGCCCGCCTTTCCCAAGCCCGTGCCCGAAAAACCTCTACCCGCGAGCCAGAATTCGCTCGGCCTGATGGCCAAGCGCGAGCTCAAGTGTTCGATTCCGGTGCGCGAGCTGGCCGAGAAGGCCTATGATGTGTCCTCGAACACCCAGGTCAGCGAGGTCAAGGATCTCTTCCAGGGCAAGGAGCCCCTGAGCGCCGTGGTCGTGGCCGACGAGGGCAGGCCCGTGGGCCTGGTCATGAGCCACCATCTGGACCGCGCCCTGTCCACGCGCTACGGCATGTCATTGTATTTCCACCGCGACGCGACGCGCATCATGGACGCCGCGCCCCTGATCGTGGAGGGCTCCACGCCTGTGGAGAAGGTGGCCAAGGCGGCCATGAACCGCGACAAGTACAAGATTTACGACCACATCATCGTCACCGAGACCGGCAGGCTCTCGGGGATCGTCTCGGTGCAGCGCATCCTGGACACCCTGGCGGCCGTGCAGGTGCAGATGGCCAAGGGCGCGAGCCCGCTCACCGGCCTGCCCGGCAACGTGGCCATCGAGACGGAGTTGGAGCGGCGCTGCGCGTCGGGCGACCCCTTCAGCATCGTCTACGCCGACCTGGACAATTTCAAGGTCTTCAACGACACCTACGGTTTTCGCGACGGCGACGGCATCATCCTGCTCCTGTCCAAGATACTCTCCTTCGCGGCCAGACGCCACGGCAGGTCCGGCGAGGAGTTCGTGGGTCACGTGGGCGGCGACGACTTCGTGCTCCTGGCCAGTCCGGAGCGCGCCGAACGTATCTGCAAGAGCATCGTCCGCTGCTTCGGACGGCTGGTTCGCAACTGTTACTGCGAAGAGGATCGCGCGCGCGGCTACATCACGGCCAAGGACCGCTCCGGCGCGCAGCTTGAGTTCCCGCTGGTCTCGGTCTCCCTGGCCGTGGTGGACTGCGCCGGGGACTGCACCCTGTCCGCCATCTCGGCCCGCGCGGCCGAGATGAAGAAGTACGCCAAGTCCCTGCCGGGCAATTCCATTGCCCGTGATAGGCGCGGACCTCTGGCAGGCTGCTGAAAAAGTCCCATCTGCTGCGTTGCCGCGAAAAGCTCAAACCCTCGCGTATTTCCAATACGCGTAGGCCTTGAATTTTCCTTGCGCCTTGCATCTGAGCCTTTTTGAGCAGCCTGCTGGGCGAAGTTCGTCGATACCTATTAAGTTGTGCAAGCCAAGCTGCCAAGCGAAGTATCGCCGATACCTGCTTGGGTTGACCGAACTCCGGCACTCGTATGACGCTGTAATCCTTGCGAGACCAGCGCTTTTGGTACAACGCAGCAGATGGTGCTTTTGGAACGGTCTGCTACAGCACCCGCACGACGTCCAATCCCTGGGCCGCAAGCTTCCCTTCCACCCCCAGAGCCACCACGCGCCCCTTGTCGCGCAGCGTTGCCGCCGCGTCGGCAAAGACGTTGAAGTCCTCGATGCCAAGCGAAAGGATGGCCTCGCGTCGTGCATCGCGCTCCTCCTCGGTCCTGCCGGTCAGACGGCGCATGAGCGCCGTGAAGCCCTTGGCGTCGGGAAGCTGGTAGGCGTCCATGTCGCCGATGGCCCCGACCACGGCCTTGTCCATCTCGGCCGCGTCCAGGCTCAGGGAGCGCAGGTAGTCGGCCGTGGCGTCGTACACGGAGAGCGTCTTGGCCAGATTCGGGTCGCGGTAGGAGGCCATGAACAGATTGCCCGAGACCTCGTCGAAGATGCAGAACGCGCCGTAGGCCCCACCTTGCACGCGCACACGGTCCCACAGGTAGGCCGTGCGCAGCCAGCGGGCCACGGCCGGTGCGGCCTGGCCTGGAACGATGCCCTCGGCCAGGAGGTTCACGCCCTTGCCCACGTAGTTGACCTGGGCCGGGATGGCCAGCCCCTCGTTTGCGGCAAAGGGCAGGGGCTGCCAGGTTGCGGCCTTGGGCGAGGCCGTGGGCAGCGCTCGCAGAAGGTCGGCCAGGCCGGGTTCGATGGTCTTTCGAGCGGTTTCGTCGGCCGTCAGGTTGACCTGCCGCGCGGCCTCGTTCAAGAGCGCGCGCCTGATCTCCTCCAGCGCGGCCAGGGTTTCGGGCCAGGAGGCGTCGAAGTTCTCGGCCAGACGGCGTAGGAAGAAGAGCTGCTCCACGCCGCCCATGATCTCCGAGGCCATGCCAGCCACGGAGAAGCGGGCAGCAAGCCGCGAGAGCACGAAGGAGTGCCCGGCCGGAACCAGCCGCTGCTCCAGGCGCGCCTTTTCCTCCATGAGCATCTGTTTGAAACGGGCCTTGTCGTCGAAGCGGGCCGTGAGCAGCACGTCGTTGAACAGCTCGGCCATCTGCGGGGCCTTTTCGGCCGTGGCCTTGCCGCGCAGGAAGAGCCACGAGGCCGGGCGGTCCGAGCCCACGGCCGGGGCCGCGAAGGACTGGGCGTCCATGCCGCCGGTGACGCGGGCGATGCGCCGCGTGAGGGCCGTGAAGTCGTCGCGCTCGGTGCCCATTTCGAGCAGCGCGCGGCCAAAGAGCGGCACCAAGGGCAGCAGGTCGCGCGGCAGCGGATCCAGGGAAAAGCCCGCGTCGAGGTAGGCGATGCCCGCCGTGGGCAGGTCGTGGCCCATGACCGGCGCGCCGTGGACTTCGCTGAAGTCGCTGGGGATGCGCCGGTTTTCGCGCGGCAGGTCGGCCCGGGTCAGGGCCGGGATCGAGGCCAGGGCCTCGGGCGCGTCCGGCCGGGCCTGCTCCTCGCGCAGTTCGACGGTCTGGGCCATGACCTGCGCGCGGGTCTCCTTGTCCATGGCCGCGAAGGCGGCGTTCAGGCGTTCGGCCTCGGCCTTTTCGCGCTTTTGCAGAAGCTGCGGGTCCGGGGTCAGGAGCACGCCCGCGCGGTGGGCATTGTTCAGGAAATGTTCGCGGATGAGCGTCTCGAAAACCGGCTCGCGCGCGGCCAGGCGCGCCTTGAGCGCGGCCAGGGGCTTTTCGAAGGCCACCAGGGCCAGGGGATCGCCCTCGTACAGCCAGGTGGAGAGGCTCCTGAGCCAGAGCAGCAGGCCGCGCGGGAAGCGGCCGGTGTTGTTCTCGCGGAAGGCGAACTCCACGGAGTTCATGGCCGCGTCGAGCAGATCCTCGGGGATGCCCTCGCGCTCAAGCGACTGCAGAACCTCGAAGGCGATGCGCTCCATGGCGTCGCGCGAGTGCGCGGCCTCATCCGGGTCCATGCCCTTCAGCCCCACGGAGAAGTACATGTGGCGAAGCTCGGTCTCCAGGCCGCCGGTCACGTCCTCGCCCAGGCCCGAGTCGAGCAGGGCCTTCTTGAGCGGCGAGGAGGGCAGGCCCATGAGGATTTCGTCGAGCACGCGCAGGGCCAGGTTGGTTTGCGCGTCCGTCGTCTCGGGCAAAAGCCAGTTCATCGTGGCCATGGCCCGGCCGCCGTCCTCGGCCGCGGCGTAGCCGCGTTCGACGCGTCTGGGCTCGCCCAGGCGCGGCTGGGGCGGCACGGCCGAATCCACGGCCAGGGCCTCGTAGCCCTTGAGCCGTTCGGCCAGCAGCCGCAACCGCTCGTCCGGGTCGTCGTCGCCGTAGAAATATATCCAGGAGTTGGAGGGATGGTAGTAGGTACGGTGGAACTCCTTGAAGTCCTCGTAGGTCAGGTCCGGGATGCGCTCGGGATCGCCGCCGGAATCCAGGCCGTAGGTCACGTCCGGGAACACGGACTGTTGCGAGAGTTCGGAGAGCACGGCGTCGGGCGAGGAGTAGGCGCCCTTCATCTCGTTGAAAACCACGCCCTTGTAGGTCATGGGGCCGCTCTCGTCGTCGAGTTCGTAGTGCCAGCCTTCCTGCTTGAAGATGTTCTCGGTGATGCGCGGCGCGAAGACCGCGTCGAGATAGACGTCGATCAGGTTTGTGAGGTCCTGGCCGTTGGTGGAGGCCACGGGATAGCAGGTCTTGTCGGGGTAGGTGAAGGCGTTGAGAAAGGTCTGCAAGGAGCCCTTGAGCAGTTCCACGAAGGGCTCCTTGACGGGGTACTTCTCCGAGCCGCAGAGCACGGAGTGCTCCAGGATGTGGGCCACGCCGGTGGAGTCCCTGGGCGGCGTGCGAAAGGCGATGCCGAAGACCTTGTTCTCGTCCGGGGCCGCGACCGAGAGCAGCCGCGCGCCCGTGGCGTCGTGCCTGTAGATCAGGGCCTTGGCCTGGATTTCGGGGATGTCTTCCTCGCGCAGCAATGTGAAACCGTGGGGCATGTGTCCTCCGGGAGATTGGCGTGTGATGGACAAGAATACATGACGGCGCGGGCAAATCAAGCCGCGATCGCGGCCCGAGGGGGACGGGATCTCGAGTCCGCCTCCAATATTGATATTGACTTTAATTATCAATTTTGGAATTGTCTGCGTGCCCGTTGGCTAGGCCAAAGCGGCAACGAGCCCGTACGCGCTCAGGCCCGCCGTCTCCCGCCAGGCAGTGACGCTTGCCGGAACGCCCCACGGGAAAATCGGGCCGGGACGGATGCTCCCTGTCCCCCAAAAAAACGCCCACGAGGTAACGCATGCGATTTGCACTCAGTGCGGCCCTTTTCGCTTTTCTGCAAACGGCGGCCGCAGCTCACGCCCACATGCCTCTGTGCATGTGCACGGACAACGGCGACAACACCATCACCTGCCAGGGCGGCTTTTCCGACGGCTCGTCGGCCGCAGGCGTGACCATGCGCATTCTCGCCACTGACGGCCGCCTGCTGATGGAAGGACGAATGGACGAAGAGGCCGAGTTCACCTTCCAGAAGCCGCGAAACGACTTCGTGGTGCTCTTCGACGCCGGTCCGGAGCACCAACTCAGGGTGCCGGGAAGGCAGATCGCGGACTGATGAACGCCATCGAGGTCCACAACCTCTGCCAGACTTACGGAGCCCGGACGATCTACCGCGACCTCAACTTCGCGGTTCCCCAGGGAAGCGTGTGCGGCCTGCTGGGCAAGAACGGACAGGGCAAGACCACCCTGGTCAACATCCTGATGGGCTTCCTGAAACCCACTGGCGGGCGCTGCCTCGTGCTCGGCGAGGATTCGCACGACCTGCCCCCGGTGATCAGGAACCGCATCGGCCTGCTGCACGAGGGGCACCTCGCCTACGAATTCATGACCATCGCGCAGACCGAACGCTTTTTCCGGGGCTGCTATCCCGACTGGAACCCAGACGTGTTCTACGATCTCGTCAACAGGATGGGGCTGCCCGCCACGCACAAGGTCGGCAACATGTCCTGCGGGCAGCGTTCCCAGGTGGTGCTTGGCGTGATCATGGCCCAAAATCCCGACCTGCTGATTCTCGACGACTATTCCATGGGTCTCGACGCCGGGTATCGGCGGCTGTTTCTCGACGTGCTGCACGAATTCGCCTCGCTCGGCGACAAGACGATCTTCGTCACCAGCCACATCGTCCAGGATTTGGAGCAACTGGTCGATACCATCATTTTCATCGACAAGGGCGAAATCACCAGCTTTGCGCTCGATGATTTCATGGATTCCTTTTGCAAATACGCCTTTCGTTGCGACCACATCCCGAGTCTTGCGCAGGACGACGTCATCCGCGGCCACGAACGACGCGGCGAAACGGTCTGCGTCTATTCCTACTCCGACGGCCCAACGGTCCAGGCGCGCCTTGCCGAACTAGGCGTCCGGGCATACGACCTGCGGCGCGTTCCGATGACCCTCGAAGACGGCTTCATCGGGCTGATGGGAAAGTACTGACATGTGGCGCTCCATCCTGCTCAAGGAATGGCTGAAGACCAGAAAAACCTTTGCCGCCGCCGTGCTGCTGCACCTGGGCATCTGCCTGAAAATCTTCCTCGACGTCCGCCAGCAACTCCTGACGGAGCACGCCGAAATGGTCTGGTATCAGGCCATTCATCTGCAAACGGTCTTTTGCCGCGACCTGAGGCTTCTTCCCCTGCTGACCGGGCTTGCCTTGGCGGCCGCACAATTCATTCCCGAGATAATTGGCCGCCGACTGCGCATCTCGCTGCACCTGCCCGTTGACCGAGACCGCATGACGCTCTTCTGCCTGCTGGCCGGGATGCTCCTGCTCACGTCCACCGCCGCACTTGGAGCGGCGCTCGTCTCGATGACGATGCTGCATTTCTTTCCCGTCGAGGTCGCCCAGGCCACGCTCTTGACCATGATTCCCTGGTTTCTGGCCGGATTGCTTGCCCACCTGGGATGCGTGACCGTCCTGCTGGAAGGGTTTTGGCTCAGGCGCGCCTTTCTCGCGCTCGTGTTCGCCGGATTGATCTCGCTGTTCCTCTCCGGCGCTGGGTACGGCTGGCTCACTCCCACCCTGCCCTGGCTCTTCTGGTTTGTCCCGCTCGCCCTACTCGGCGTCTTCGCCTCCGTTCGCAGGTTCCAGGAGAAAAGCGCATGACCCTGCACTCCGTTTCACGCACCGGGAGCCTGATTCTCGCCGTCCTGGCCCTTGCCGTGTTCCTGCCTGCTGGTTTCGACAAAATCTTCGTCCACGACGTGGACGACCCGCTGATCTTCTACAGTCCCGTCCTGAAACAGTTCATCTACCAGGAGTCCTTGGGCGAGCACCGCTTCAGCTACAGGGACGAGTCCGGCAACGGCTACAGCCGCCAGGAGTTCGAGGCGAACCTGCCGTTTCACTACCACAGGAATCTGGAGCTTCAGAACGCCTTGCCCATCGAGATCGAGGGACGTCTCTTCGACGCGCAGGCCATCCAGCAAAACCGGCAGGGTCTGGAGATTAAGGCTCGCCACCTGCGAGGCCACTCCACGAGAATGGAACTGTATCCGCTGTTCGACAATGACCCGCATGTGGCCATGATGCCTTTCCCCGAAGACGTCTTCCGGGCCACCGGTCCGGCCATGGAATTCATCAACGCCGACCACAACCGGATAGACCGCGACCTTACCGAGGCATTCACGGCTGTCCTCGATGACCTCGGCTTCGCCTTCCCGGCCACGGTCGTCGGCGGCAGGCCGACCAACCTCAAACCCTTCGACGACGGATATTTCATCCGCGACAGCACGGGCCACGTCTTCCACATCCGGCGGGTCCAGGGGCGACCGGAAATCATCAGGACCGGCATCCCCCCCTCCCTCGACATCCTCGATCTCGTCATTTCCGAGAACAGGCGTCGCGAGTTCCATGGGCTGGCCATCACCCGGCAGGGCGGCGTCTTCCTGATCTCCACCGACGGCTACCGTCTCATCCAGCTTCCGCTGGCCGGATACGATCCAACGACCATGGACCTCAAGCTGCTCATCGACCCCCTCTACCGGACCGCCAGCGTCAGCGACGGAAAATACGTGCGTGCCGTGGCCATGGACGAGGAATACCAGCCGCTGCGCTCCCATGTCCTTCCAAAGATCGATCCGACCCCGCCCTTTGTCCGGATCGCACGCGACTTCATTTTTCCCTACCAAGTGCGGCTCGACAGTCAGGTCCGCGACCAGGCGGATGTTCGCCTGCTCTTCGGCGGCCCGGTTTCCCTGGCCGGAATCCTCGTTGCCGTGGCCGCTTTCGTTTTCCTGGCAAAGATCACCCGCCGGTTCTCGCTCACCCGGCGCGACGCGACGCTCGTTCTCCTGACAGGATTCTACGGCCTGATCACCCTCGCCTTCATCGGAAACGACTAGCTCCAGGCGTCAAGCCGCTCTCGGAAAGCCTTCTGGCGGCCATCCTCACGGCCGTAATCCTGACGGAAATCCTGGTCACGTTCATCCGCAAGCGCATCCTGCGCGGCTGAGGGCCGCGCGGCATTGCCGCTCATTACGGCGTGCGGCGCGATTGTGACAGACCCGGCTCGGATTCGTCACCGGGATGGCAAACAGCGTGCCTAAAAAGGCCGAGAATGGACGGCGCAAGGCCGCCTGTTCGAAACGACGCCGAGGAGTGCAACCGTCATGAGAGCCAAGATTCTTTCCCCCCTGTTCATGCTCCTGATCCTGGCGGCCGTGCTTGCCGCGCCCCTGGGGCTCGCCGCCCAGGAGTGCGCCAATCGCGGCAGCCTCGATCCCATGTTCTGCGACGAGGACCTGGACTTGGTCGCCGACCCGCCCAAGGACCCCGCCAAGTTCAAGAACCCGGACACGCTCATCTTCACCTACACCCCGGTCGAGGACCCGGCCGTGTACCGCGACGTGTTCAAACCCTTCATGGACTACCTGGCCGAGGCCACGGGCAAGAAGGTCGTCTACTACACGGTGCACTCCAACGCGGCCCAGATCGAGGCCATGCGCTCCGGCCGCCTGCACGTGGCGGGCTTTTCCACCGGTCCCACGGGCTTCGCCGTGAACCTCGCGGGCGCGGTGCCCATCGCGGTCAAGGGCGGCCCGGACGGCTTCCAGGGCTACCAGCTCGTCTTCATCGTGCGCAGCGACAGCCCCTACCAGACCCTGGCCGACCTCAAGGGCAAGAAGGTCGCCCACACCTCGGCCTCGTCCAACTCCGGCAACCTCGCCCCGCGCGTGCTCCTGCCCAAGGAAGGCCTGACCCCCGAGCAGGACTACGAGGTTCTGTTCTCCGGCAAGCACGACCAGTCCGTGCTCGGCGTGGCCTCCGGCGACTACGATGGCGCGCCCGTGGCCTCGGACGTCTTCGACCGCATGGTGGCGCGCGGCACGGTCAAGGGCGAGGACTTCCGCATCCTCTACCGCAGCGCCACCTTCCCCACCTCGTCCTTCGCCTACGCTCACGACCTGCACCCCGACCTGGTGCGCAAGATCGTCGGCGCGTTCCACACCTACCGCTTCACCCCGGAGATGAAGAAGGCCTTCGGCGACGCCGACCGCTTCTACCCCATCACCTACAAGGTGGACTGGGATGTGGTGCGCATGATCGCCGAGGGCACGGGCACCTCCTACAGCCGCGGCGGCTTCGAGAAGGAATTCGCCAAGGAACTGCAGAAGCAGTAATGCGCGACGCGACCGCAGGCGCGCTCGTGCGCCACGACACCACGGGGAGCGGCTCGGATTCGGGCCGCTCCCCGGCCGTCTCCTGGACGGCTCCGGCCAGGGCTTCGGACGCGGCGGGCGACGCCGCGCCGGACAAGGCCTCGCGGGCTCCTTCCGGTGAATCTCCATCCCTGGCCGTCCAGGGGCTGGTCAAGGAATACGCGCCCGGCAAGCCGGTTCTCAAGGGCATCGACCTGACCTTCGCGGGCCAGGGCATGACGGCCGTGATCGGCCCCTCGGGCACGGGCAAGAGCACCCTGATCCGCTGCATCAACCGCCTGACGGAACCCACGTCCGGCCGTATCCTCTTCGCGGGCGAGGACTTGGCCCGGCTCTCGGGCCGGGCGCTTCGCCGGGCGCGCTGCCGCATTGGTATGGTCTTTCAGGAGTACAACCTCGTGGAGCGCCTGAGCGTCATCGAGAACGTGCTCTGTGGGGCGCTCGGCCGCACGCCCGTCTGGCGAGCCTGGCTCAGACGCTTCGCGGCCGACGACCTGGACGCGGCCTTCGGCCTGCTGGACATGGTGGGGCTCTCCGAGTTCGCCATGGCGCGCGCCGACGCCCTTTCCGGCGGCCAGCGCCAGCGCGTGGGCATCGCCCGGGCGCTGATGCAGCGGCCGAGCCTCATCCTGGCCGACGAGCCCACCTCCTCGCTGGATCCCAAGACCTCGGTGGAGATCATGGAGCTCATGGCCCGCATGGCCCGCGAGCGGGAAATCCCCGTGATCGTCAACATCCACAACGTGGGGCTCGCGCGGCGCTTCGCCGGGCGCGTGGTTGGCATGTCGCGGGGCATGGTGGTCTACGACGGCCCGCCCGAGGGCCTTGACGACGCCATCCTGGCCGACATCTACGGCGGCGAGGACTGGCTGTGCGACGAGACGCGCGGCCAGGCCGGGGCGCGCGGTCCGCGCGGTCCAAGGCCCCTCGACGCGGAGCCCGTCGATGGCGTCTAGGCGAAATCCCTTCCGCCCCAAGCCCCTGGTCCTGTTCGGCTGGCTCGCGCTCGCGCTCTACACGGCCTATGCCGCGTCCCTTCTGGACTTCAGCCTGGACCGCTTCCTCTTCGGCCTGGGCAACGGCGCGCGGTTCCTGGGCCGCATGTTCCCGCCGGAACTGGGCAGGTGGAACATCCTCCTGGAAGACCTAGCCGAGAGCATGCAGATCGCGGTGCTGGCCTCGGCCTTCGGCGTGGCGCTCTCGCTGCCCGTGGGATTTCTGGCCGCGCGAAACCTCATGCCGCCGCTCGTGACCTGGCCCGCGCGCGGCGTCATCGCCCTGTGCCGGTCGTTTCACCCGGTGATCGTGGCCATCCTTTTCGTCAAGGCCGTGGGCTTCGGGGCGCTGGCGGGCATCCTGGCCCTGATCGTCTTTTCCGTCGGCTTCATCGCCAAACTCTTCGCCGAGGCCATCGAGGAGATATCGCTCAAGCAGGTGGAGGCCGTGCGGGCCACGGGCGCTGGTTTTCCGGCGGTGGTCCTCTTCGGGGTCATGCCGCAGGTCACCTCGCGCTTCCTCAACTTCAGCACCTATCAGGTGGAGGTCAACCTGCGCAATTCGACCATGGTCGGCATCGTGGGCGCGGGCGGCATCGGCGGCACGCTCTTCGCGGCCTTCCAGCGCTTCGACTATGATTTCGTGGCCACCATCCTGATTTCGATCATCGTCTTGATCATGGTCGGCGAAGCCCTGACCGACCGCGTGCGGGCGGTGTTCAAATGATTGCCTCGCAGCGCGAGTGGGTGCGCTTCACCCCGCGCGAACGGTTCGCGCGCACCTTCGTCTGGCTGGCCGCCGTGGCGGCCTTCGTCTGGTCGTTGCGCACGGTGGAGGTGATCCCGGAGTTCCTTTACGACGCGCCGAGCCAGATGGCCGACATGCTCTCGCGCATGTGGCCCATGGACACGGCCCATTACGCGCAGGGGGTGCACAGGGCGCTCGTGGAGACGCTGCACGTGGCCACGCTGGGCACCATCCTCACGGTCTTTCTGGCCGTGCCGGTGGGGCTTCTCACCTCGCGGGCCGTGACCCCCTCGCGAACGCTCAACACGCTCGGGCGGCTGGTCCTCGTCTCCTCGCGCTCGGTCAACACCCTGGTCTGGGCGCTCCTCTTCGTGGCCGTGTTCGGGCCGGGCGCGCTGGCCGGGACCATGGCCATCGCGTTTCGCTCCGTGGGCTTCGTGGGCAAGCTCCTGGCCGAGGCCCTGGACGAGGGCGACCCCGGCCCGGTGGAGGCCCTGGCCGCCTCGGGCGCGCCGTATCCGAGCGTGCTGCTCAAGGCGCACTGGCCGCAGGTCAAGCCCGCGTTCTGGTCGATCATCCTCTTCCGCTGGGACATCAACGTGCGCGAGTCGGCCGTGCTCGGCCTGGTGGGCGCGGGCGGCATCGGCATGGCCCTGGACACGGCCATGAACCTCTTCTACTGGGACCGCGTCGCGCTCGTTCTGGCGACCATCTTCACGGTCGTGATCCTGACGGAAATCCTGGTCACGTTCATCCGCAAGCGCATCCTGCGCGGCTGAGCGGCAACGCCGCGCGTGTCGCCTTACCTGACCTCGAAGGTCACGGCGTCCATGCGGCCGTGGTCGTCCACCACGGCGATGCGGTGGCGGCCGGGCCGCAGGTCCACGAAGAGCGGCGCGTGGGGCGGGCCGAAGGCCGCGAGGTCGCCGTCCATGAACCAGGAGAGCCGCGCCACGCCGCTCTCCGCCTGGGCCGTGAGGGCGATGCGCTGGTGTTCGAGCGGCGTCGAGGGCCGGATGAGGTAGGGCGTGGCCGGGCTTGGCGAGACGATGCGCGGCGCGTGGCCCAAAGCCGCGCCGCCGCAGGCCGGATCGGGCGCGGGCGCGGGGCTTTCGGGCGCGATGCCGCGTGAACGCCAGAAGGCCAGCAGTTCGGGCGGCCAGGCCGTGTAGGCCACGGCCTTGACCTCGCGCCCGGCCAGACACTCGCCGGACACGGCCAGCCCGCTTCGCGCGTCCACGAAGACGCGGCGGCGCATGGTGTCGGGCACAAGCCTGGTGCGGCCCGAAATCACGGTGATCTCCACGCTGCGCTCGCAAAGTTCGGTGGGCAGTTGCCTGCTCTCCTCGCAGACCATGGCCCTGGCCAGGCGAAGCCCCTCGGGCGGCGCGGGGCGGCCGCCAGCCGGAGCCACGGCGCGCAGCACATCGAAGAGAATGGGCGCGGCCACGCTCGCGCCGCTCAAATCCCTGATCGGCGAGCCGTCCAGGTTGCCCGCCCACACGCCCACGGCCAGTCCGCCGGAAAGGCCCACGGCCCAGGCGTCGCGGTGGCCGAACGAGGTGCCGGTCTTGTAGGACATGGCCGGGGCGTCGCGCGTCAAGCGCCAAGCCTCGGGCAGGTCGGGCCTGGCCACCGTGGCCAGGATCTCGTGCGTGAGCCAGGCCGCCTCGGGCGAGAAGAGGCGCGTGGCGGACGCTTGCTCGCCGCCCTGCACAAGGCGCGGGGCGCGCCACTCGCCGCCTTGCTCCAGCGAGGCGTAAAGCGCCGTGAGGTCGAGGAGCCGCACCTCGCAGGCCCCGAGCGCCAGGGGCAGGCCGTAGTGTCCGGGCGGCTTGTCCAGGGTCGAAAGGCCCCCGGCGCGCAAAAGGTCGAGGAACCGGGACACGCCCACATCGGCCAGAAGGCGCACGGCCGGGACGTTCAGGGAGCGGGCCAGGGCCTCGCGCGCCGTGACCGGCCCGGCGTGGCGGCCGTCGAAGTTGCGGGCCACGTAGCCCGCGTAGTCCGTGGGCACGTCCAAAAGCCTTGATTCCGGCGCGATGAGCCCGTCGTCCATGGCCAGGGCGTAGAGGAAGGGCTTGAGCGCGGAGCCGGGCGAGCGCAGGATGCGCACCGCGTCGATGGGGCCGTGACGGGCCAGGTCCAGGTAGTCGATGGAGCCCGCGTAGGCCAGGATTTCGCCGCTTCGCGCGTCCATGACCACGGCCGCCGCGTTCTCCAGGCTTTGGGCGCGCAGCCAGGAGGCCCGCGCCACGAGCGCGGCCTGCACGCGGCGCTGCATCCCGGCCTCCAAGGTCGTTTGGATGCGGCCCTGGGCCAGGGCTGCGGGGCCGAGCGCACGGGCCTCGCGCAGCGCGGCCTCGGCCGCGTGGGGAGCGAGGAAGGGCGGGGGATAGGCGCGCGCGGGCAGCGGTTTTCGCATGGCCTCGCGCGCCGTCTCGGGCGTGAGCACGCCCTGCTCGGCCAGCATGCGCAGCGTGGCGTCGCGCGCGGCCCGCGCGGCCTCTGGGTTCCTGGCCGGATTGAGCCGCGTCGGCGCGCGCGGCAGCACGGCCAAAAGGGCAATCTCGCCCGCCGAAAGCTCGGCCGGGCGCTTGCCGAAGAGCAGCCGCGCGGCCGCGCCCACGCCTTCGAGGTTGCCGCCCATGGGCGCGCGAGAGAGCCACAGCGCGAGCTGTTCGTCCTTGGAGAGACGAAGGGTGATCTGCACGGCCCTGAAGGCCTCGACGCACTTGGCCGCGAAAGTGCGGGGCCGTGGCTCGGCCATGCGCGCAAGCTGCATGGTCAGCGTGGAGCCGCCCGAGACCACGCGGCCGGATGCGAGGTTCTGCCAGGCCGCGCGGACCACGGCCAGCGGGTCCACGCCCGGATGCAGGCGGAAACGGCGGTCCTCGGCCGCGATCACGGCCAGGCGCAGAAGCTCCGGAATCTCCTCGTCCGTTACGGGCAGCCGCCACGTCCCGTCCGGGGCCATGAACCAGCGGAGTTCCACGCCGTTTCGGTCGCTGACGATCAGCGCGCCGGGCGGGGCCAGCCTGTCCATGGGGAAGGGAAAGAGGGCGTCGAGCAGCGCGACCCCTCCGGCCGCGAGACCAAGGACCAGCGCCGCGCCCAGAAGGAGCTTCTTTCTCGCGCGCGCGAACCGGTCTCCGGGCGCCTTTGGCGGCGCGTCGCCGCGATCCCCCGAAGCGTCCCTCGCGTCTTCCCGCTCCCTCATGTCCCTTCCTATTGCCCGCGCGTCACGCTCAGCCGCCCGGCCTCGCCGCGCGCGTACACGCCGGGGTCGTACATGGCCTCGGCCAGCGGCGCGGGCACGGCGAACTCCCCGGCCGTGACCGCGCGCAAAAGCGTGTACACGGTCAGGGGTTTTTCGGCCGTGATTGAGGCGAAGACGGCCGTGCGGTCGTCGCGCAGGTCCTGCCAGAGTGGATCGGACAGGGTCTCCATCCAGGGCAGCCGCTCCGTGGAGGTCAGGCGCGGGTTCTCCACCTCGAATCCGGCGGGCAGAAGCGAGAGCAGGGCCACGTTGTCCACGCGGCCGGACTGCGAGGCGACCTCGGTGCGCACGACCACCAGATCGCCCTGGCGCACGGCCGCAAGGTCCACGGGATTCCCCTCGCGGTCGAGGAAGGCGCGCGCCACGCTGAGTCCCTGGCTCTCGGGCGGCAGCGGCCCTGTCGGCGCGGCCGTGGCCCGCAGGCTGATCAGCGCCGCGCCGGGCGAAAAGCCCTCGTTAAGGCGCACCTTGATCGGGCCGTCGCCCCGGATGTCGCGCAGCGTCACGGTCTTGTCGCTCGACACGGCGTGGCGCGAGCCGTCGGGCAGGATCACCTCGCCCGCGAAGCTCCCGGCCTCGCGGCGCTGGCCGAGGTAGTGGCCGAGCGCCATGAAGCCAAGCGCCGTCTCCTGGGTGGTGAACCAGGCGTCGGCCGAAAGCCGCGCCGAGAGGTCCGTGGCCAGGGGCGCGAGGCGTGGGTCGTCGGGCACGGAATAGGACAGGCCGAGCAGGGTCAGGGCTCGGGCGCGCACGGGCGAGTCGAGGTCGCCGCCGCTTTCGCGCGCGGCCGTGAAGACGGGATCGCCGAAGGCGGCCGCGCCGCGCGCCTGCTCCGCCTCGCCCACCAGGGCGTAGGAAGCCGCCAGGAGCGCCCTGGCGTCGGGCGGCATGGCCGCGAGATGGCGCTCGCGCAAGGCGTCCATGACGCCGCGCTCGGGCCGTCCGGCCTGGGCCAGGACGAAGCAGGCGTAGGCCCGCACGCGCAGCGCGGACGCGCCCGTGCCGCTGCCGCGCGCCTGCCTGCCGACGTAGTCCAGGGCCGGACCGAGCAGGCCGGGCTGGACCGCGAAGCCAAGGCGGTCGGCCGCGACCAGGAAGTGGGCCGCATAGACCGAGACGTAGGGCTCTGAACTCGGCGCGTCGGACCAGCCCGAGCCGAAGGCGGGCCACATGGCGAAGCCGCCGTCGTCGGCCTGCATGGTGCCCAGCCGGGCGATGGCCTGCTGGACCATGGCCTTGGGCGAGGCGTCCGCGAAGAGATGGGGCGCGAGTGTTTGGGCCAGATCCTCGAAGCGCAGCAGCGGGAAGGCGGCCGAGACGGTCTGCTCGGCGCAGCCGTAGGGATAGCGCAGGAGCCGTTCGAGCTGGCCGCCGAAGCGCAGCAGCGGCTGGTTGCCGATGGTCAGTTCGCGCCTGAGGCTGCCCGGCGTGATCGGGCCCACGTCGGGGCTCATGTCGGGCGCGATCAGCTCGGTTTCGGCCGCTTCGAGCGCACGGCCCGACACGGACGTGACGGGCGGGCTTTTGGCGCGCACGGCCAGGGTCTCGGACGTCCTCGATGTCTCTCCGTTGCCCTCGGCCGTCACTCTCAGGTCGATCTCGCCTTCCTCGTCGTCCGCCCTGAGCGTGAACAGGGCCAGGCCTTCGCCGCCCTCGGGAAGCGAAAGCGTGAACGCGGGGTTCTCGACCTCGCCCGCGCCCTCGGCCGCGAGGCGCACGCTGAATTCGCCCGCGCGGCCCGTGTCGTTGCGAAGCGTCACGGCTGTAAGGGCAGTGTCGCCCGTGGCCAGAAAGCGCGGGAACGAGGGCAGGAGCACGAGCGGGCTCTTGACCCGCGCGGCCGTCTCGCTTGAGCCGAAGCGGCCCTCGTGGGCGGCCACGGCCATGATGCGAAGCGCTCCTTGGAAGTCCTCGGGCAGGTCCACGGCGAAGCGCGCCAGCCCCGAGGCGTCGGCGGTCAGCGGCCCGGAGAAGAAGGTCACGGGGCGGCTGCGCCGGATGGGCGCGCTGCCCGTGTAGCGCGACTCGTCGTCCGAGATGCCGCCGCCGGGCCGGGCGCGGTTGCCGCGCGGCTCGGGGAAGAGCAGCGAGAAGATGTCGAAACTCTCCACGTCCAGGCCGCGCTTGGCCAGGAAATAGGCGAAGGGATCGGGCGTTTTCTGCGAGATGAGACGCAGCACGCCTTCGTCCACCACGGCCAGGGTCAGGCGCGCGCCGGGCGCGGTTTTGGCCGTGGCCTCAAGGCGCGTGCCGGGCCGCGAGAGCTCGGGCGCTTCGGTCGAGACGGCCAGCCTGCGGGCCTCGCGCGAGACGTTCACGGGCGTCGAGCCGAAGGCCCGGCCCGGCTCGCCCGGCGCGATGTCGCCCACCTTACGCACGACCACGGCCGTGACATAGACGTTGGGCGCGTGCTCTTCGTCCAGGACAAAGCGGACCTCGGCCGTGTTGCCGGGCATGTCCACCACCTGGTGGCGCAAGACGGCGTCGCGTTCGAGCGTCACCAGGGCCTTGCCCGGGAAGGGCGAGCGGAGTTGGAACACGGCCGTCTCGCCGGGCCGGTAGTCCTTCTTGTCGGCCATGATCTCCACGCGCGCGCCGTCGCTGGTGGCCCAGGCCCCGAACCCAGCGCCGGAGACCCAAAAACGCGTCTCGGCCGCGGCCCCGCTCGCGGGATCGCCAAGGGCGATGCGATAGCCCCCAAGACCCGGCGGGACGAAGGAGAGCGATCCCTTGCCGTCCACGGCCCGCACCTGCCGCGTCTGCACGACGCGCGGATCGCTCACCGAGACGTAGCGCAAGGAGCCGTCGGCCGCGCGGCGCAGCACGGTCTGCCAGCGCTCCTCCACGAGTTGGGCCGTGAGTTCGGCGTCGGGCGCGGTCCCGCCGTCGGGCGTGATCCAGACGAAGGGCAGGGCCACCTCGGCTCCGGGCGCAAAGCCCTCGCGGCCGGGGACGCCCAGGCCCGGATAGGCCGGATAGGCGTGCACGGCCACGGCCCGCGCGGCGGTCACGCCTCGGCCTCCCTGCTCGCGCACGCGTCCGGCCACGGTCAGCGTCAGGGCGGCCGGAGGAGTCAGGCCGCCCGGCAGGCGCAGGCGCGCCGTGAACGCGCCGTCCTCGTCCAGGGAGCCTTCCTCGGCGAAAATTTCGCGCGGCTCGAACTCGCCCTCCAGACGGCCGAAGGCGAACCCCTCGAACCCCTTGGGCGCGAAGGGCCTGGCCTCGATCCGGGCGCGCACTTCCACGGGCAGGTTCGCGGCGGGCGGGCCGAAGAGCCAGGCCGCGCGCACCGCAAGCGGTATCTCCGCGCCGGGAGCGGGTTCGCCGGGCGCGTCCACCTCCACGCGGATGCGGTCGGGCACGAACTCCTCGACCTGGAAGCGGTACTCGCCCACCACGTCCTCGCCCGCGCGCACAGCCATGGTGAAGGGGCCGGTGGCGGCCGAGCCGGGCAGGGCGAGGTCCAGGAAGGCCCAGCCCGCCTCGTCCGTGGTCACGGTGCGCGCATACGCCTCGCGGCCGCGCGGATCGGCCACGCTGACGGCCAGCGGCACGGGCGGCGGCGGGCTCAGGTCGCGGCCGCGCAGGATGAGGGCCGTGCGCGCGGTCTCGCCGGGGCGGTAGATGTCGCGCTCGCCAAAGACGAAGGCCCGAAGCCCGGAGGGCGGCAAAAGCGCGCCGCCCGTGTCCAGTCCTTGGGTGTCGGCCCGCGTGGCGTCGAAGAGCAGGAAGGAGAAGTCGTCGCCCTGCGGCGCGCGGGCCAGGACCACGAAGGGCGTTGCGCGGCCGTCGGCGTTGTCCGGCAGGGTGGCCCGCCACAGGCCGTCCGGCCCGGCCGCGCCTTCGGCCAGGACCTGGTTCTGGTCCGAGAGCACGGTCAGCCGCGTTCCGGCCGCTGGCGCGAGGTTCGAGAAGCGGGCCGTCCAGACGAGGATGTCGTCGCCCGCGCGCTTGGCCGTGAGGCCGATGTCCGTGATGCACACGTAGCGCTGGCTCACGCGCCACTGGCCCGGCAGGTTGACCTGCACGCGGTACAGCCCCGGCCGCTCCTTGCCGATGCGCTCGCCCAAGGCCAGGGGCACGTGGTGCAACGTATTGCGGGTCTTGGGCAGAGTGATCCATTCCTCCACGATGCGATCGCCCAGGACGCGGGCGATGGCCCCGCTCCAGCCCTCGTCGCGCAAGAGGTCGTAGCCTTGCGTGGCCAGGGCGTAGAAGAGGTTGTTGGCGTGGATGCGGTCGATGGACAGTTGCGCCTGATCGGCGTTCACGGCCTCGATGCGCAGCGTTTCCGCGCCCCTGGCCGTGAGGTACAGGCCTGGATCGGCAAAGGCCGCGCGCGCGGTCAGGTCCGGCACGGCCACCTCCACGCTCAGCGGGGACTCGGCGCGCGCGCCGTCCAGGGCCGAAAGGCCGGGCGAGACGCTCACCGTGTAGCGCGCGCCGGGCGCGAAGGGGCCTTCCAGGGTCAGGCTCTCGTCCGCGCGGCCGCGCAGCGTGAAGGCCACGGCCGGGGAGACGCTGATCAGGCTGCGCGCCTGATCCGGAGAGACCGGCGCGGAGAAGTCCAGGCGCAGGGAGAAGGCCGTGGCCCCGCGCTCCACCGGGGCCGCGCCCATGAGCCGCAACACCGGATCGATGCCGAAGGGCCGCGTAAGCGTCATGTCCTGGCCGAGCGCGCCGCCGTTTACGGGCGAAAGTTCCTTGCCCACGGTCAGGACAAGGTCGCGCGGCTCGGTGGTCTTGCGCAGCCGCTCTGTGACGAAGGATATCTCGTTGCTGACGTAGCCCGTGGTCAGGGAGAGCGGCACGGGCTCGCCCGGCTTGGCCGGGTCGATCAAACGCACGTGCTCCAGGAAGTCCTGGGGCCTGACCTCGTGCGAGAAACGCACCCGGCCCGCGAGGCGGGCGCGCACCACGGCGTCGGTGGTCACGTCGGTCTCGGCGAGGCGCATGTCGGTGACCACGAAGGGCGGCGTTGCGGCCGTGAGGCGGTGCGGCTCGGCCAGGGGCGGCTGCTCGCGGGGCAGCGCGGCCGGGTCCAGACGAACCTCGAAGGCGGTCCCGGCGGGCAATCCCTGCTCGGGCGAGAAACGCAGCGCGTAGGCCGATATCCAGGCCCACTGGCCGGGTATTTCAGGCGCGAGCGTCAGGGGCAGGCGGCCTTCCTCCACCGGCCCCTCGACCGTGCCGTAGGGGGTGTCGAAGACCAGCAGCAGGGCGTTTTGGCCCATGTCGGCCGTGAACTCGCGCACCTGGCCGCCGGGCGTCGCGCGCGCCGTCTCGGCGGGCCGCTCGTCCGGCGCGGGCTTGGGCGCGCGGCTCTGCCAAGCCTGGACCACGATCACGGCCAGGAGCACGGCTATGAGGATGTTTTTCCAGGGCAGCGGGCGCGGCTCGTCGGACATGGCGGTCTCCGGGCGTTTGGGCGAACGGTGTTTCGCTCCTCTCTAGCACGACCCGGCCGCAAGGGGAAAGACGCTGCGCGCCGGGGAGGGGGAAGGGAGGGGAAGGGGGGAGGGAGCTAGAGGAAGAGGCGGTAGTCCACGTCGAGAATCCCGGCCAGCCGCTTGGCCATGGCCTTGCCGATGGGCCGGGCGTCGTGCTCCATCTGGGAGAGGTTGGCCTGGCTCACGCCGAGCTTGGCGGCCAGGGCCTTTTGCGTCAGCCCTTCCTTGGCGCGGGCTCCGCGCAGCGCCTCGCCCGGCGAGAAGCCGGACAGCGCCTCGCGCCAGGAGGAGGGCGCCTCCTGGCCGCCAAGGGCGTGCAGGACGCGGCGGGCCTCGTCCGCCCTGGCGGCGGGCACGCGGAACCTGATCTCCACGACGTCAGTAGGGTGCTTTTTCGTGGCTGCCAACATACGTCACCTCGATGATCCTGATCGTGCGGTCGGTCTCTTCCCAGACCGCCACGTAGGTCGGTCTGCCTTTCTTGAGGTGGCAGTGGTGCCGTCCCTCTCCGAGCTTGCCGTAATTCGCCCAGTTGCCGCGCACCGGCCCCTTCAGTTCGATTTCCGCCATGAGGAGCTTCAGCGCGGCGAGCACTGCCGTGGGCAGCCGGCGCGCGCCCTTGCGCGCTTTTTCGGTGATGTTGACCGACCAAGGCATGGACGGAATATATCAATTTTTGAGAAGTTTGCAAGCCGGGAGACGGCTCTCTTCGCGGGCGGCTACAGCAGGCCGCGCGCGGCGAGCATGTCGAGCAGGGCGGGCAGGTCGGGCGCGGTCAGCCAAGCCCCGGCCTCGGCCAGGACATCCTCGCTCACGCGGCCTGTGGCCACGCCCGCGCTGATCAGCCCCACGCCTGCCCCGGCCGCCATGTCCAGGGGGTGGTCGCCGACCATCAGCGTCTCGCCCGGGCGGGCGCGAAGGGCCGCAAGCGCAGCGCCCGCGTGGGCCGGATCGGGCTTTGGCCGCGTCACGTCCTCGCGCGTGAGCACCACGTCTACGTGGTCCGCGATGTCGGGAAAGACGATGCGCACGGCCGGGGCGCAGTTGCGGGTGATGACCGCGAGCCGCAACCCGCTTGTCCTGAGCCTGTCCAGGGAGGGCCGGGCGAAGGGGAAGAGGCGTCCGGCCCGCGCGGCGGCCAACTCCATGTCCATGACCAGGAAGCGGGCGCGTGTGTTGAACTCCACGGCCAGATCGCGGCCTTCCACGGCCTGGATGGCGCAGGTCAGGTGGTCCAGCCATTCGAGCACCGGCATTTCCTGTTCGGGCGGCTCGTCCTCGAGATAGGCCGTGGCCAGCGCGGCCAGACGGCGCTTCATGGCCGTGAAGTCGATGGTCAACTCGGCCAGGGTGCCGTCGAAATCGAGGATCATGGCCGAGAGGCGGTACAAGGGAGTAACGGGCAGCATATCACTCGTGAATGGAGGCATCGGCGGATTTCGTCAAGGGGCTTCAAATTCATGCCGGATGGGGGTATCAAGCGGCATGCACGACATCGCGGTCGCAGGAGCGGGCCCGGCCGGGGCCAGCGCGGCCCGGGCAGCGGCCGGGGCCGGATTGTCCGTCGTGCTTTTGGACAAAGACGTCTTTCCCCGCCACAAGCCCTGCGGCGGCGCTCTCTCCGAGCAGGCCCTCGCGGCTCTGGGCTTTCCCCTGCCCGCGTATATAGCGGAGCGCGAATACCACGGCGGCATCCTGTGCATGGAGTCTTCGCGACTGCAGGTGCAACGGCCCTGGCGCGCCGGAGTGCTGGTCACGCGGCGCGACTTCGACGCCCTGCTCGTGGACATGGCCCGCAGGGCCGGAGCCGTGGTGCGCGAAGGCGAGGAGGTGCTCGGTCTTTCGCGGCAGGCCGACGGCGTGAGCCTGCACACGCGGCGGGCCACGTACCGGGCGCGGCTGGCCTTGGTCTGCGAGGGGGCGAGCGGCAGGCTCAAGCGGGCCGTGCGGCCGCCGGACAGGCCCGAGGACTACAACTACTGCGTCTGTGCCGACGTCCCGGCCGAGGCCGCGCGTAAAGTCTCGGGGCGCGACCTCCCGGACCCCACGCGGCCGGACCACCCGCTGGTGCTGCAATTCGGCATCAGTCAGGTCAGCTACGGCTGGATATTTCCCCGCCGCGAGGACGTCTCCGTGGGCATGGGCGAGTTGGGCGTGAACCGGCGCAAGGCCGTGGCCGATCTGCGGCGTTTTCTGGCCGACTGGGGGCTTTTGGCCCCGCCCGCGCTCATGGGCCACAAGATTCCCATGGGCGGGGTGCCGCGCCCCATACACCGCGACCGCGTGCTCTTGGCCGGGGATGCGGGCGGTTTCGCCGACCCGCTGCTTGGCGAGGGCATCGCCCACGCCATCCGGACCGGGCAGTGGGCCGCGCAGGCCGCGCATCAGGCCCTGGACGCGGGCGATCCGGGTCGCGCCGGGCCGATTTTCGAGCGCCTGACGCGGCCCCTGGACGAGGAGATGCGCCATGCGCTCAGGCTCGTTCGCGCCCTGGAGCGCGCCCCCCGTCGCCTGATAAAGGCCATCATGACCGACGAAAAGGCGCTGGCCCGCTACGTGGACATCCTTTCAGGCCGCGAAACCTATGCGGCCTTCACGGCCTTCCTCAAACGCCGCCTGCCTTGGAATACGCTGCGCACGCTCTGGGTCTGAGAAGAGCTACAGGACCGGCCTGCTAGACGATCTCCGCGCCGGAGAGAACGAGCACGAAACGCTTGAAGACGTCGAGGTCGAAGGCTCCGGCCCGGTCCTCGCGCATGCGCTTGAGCGCCTCGAAGGGCGTGAGCGCTTTTTGGCGCGGCTTGGCCGTGGTCAGGTTGTCGTAGACGTCGCAGACCGAGACGATGCGCACGGCCAGGGGGATGTTCGTCCCGGCCGTACCCGTGGGGTAGCCCTTGCCGTCGTACCGCTCGTGGTGGAAGAGGATGACGTTCACGCTGTCCTGGGTGAGGGGCAGCATGGAGCACATGGACACGCCGTGGATGGGATGCAGCCTGAGCTTGCCCTGCTCTTCCTCGCTTAGTTCGGCCGGGGCCTTTTCGAGGATGGAGCGCGGAATCTTAGCCTTGCCGATGTCGTGCAGGATCGCGCCCAGGCCCGCGCGCACGCACTCCTCGTCCGAGAGGCCGTAGGCGCTCATGAGGGCCACGGCAAAGGCGTAGACGTGCACGGAGTGGGAGAAGATCGAGAAGTCGTGCGAGATGAGCTTGGCCAGATTCTTCAGCGAGTCGTCGCGGGAGAGGAAACGCACGGTCTCCTCCACGAAGCTCAGCACCCGGTCGTGCAGCTTCTTCGAGAGGCCCTCGGGCAGGCGCGTGGAGTATATCTCTTCCAGAATGGCCTCGGCCGCGCCGTAGAAGGTCTGGGCGCGCTCCTCCACGGGGATCGAGGAGTCGTCGAGGATGCGGGCGAGGTTCACTTCCAGGTAGTCGTTGTAGCGGTCCTTCTGCTCGGCGAGCACGAAGACCTTGTCGATACCCAGATTGAAGAGCGCGCGCCGCGTGGTCTCGTCGAAGCTCTCGCTCTCGCGCGTGTAGAGCACGAAGCGTCCGCCCTGGTTCAGGTAGACGCGGAATTCGGGCGTGGTCTCGGGAAAGAGCATGAGCGGCGAGACCGCGAAGAATCTGGTTCCGTCCTCGGATGTGACCTCGCCGCCCACCGCGCCGGGGTGGGCAATTTTGCGTGCAGCGCCGCCGGGCGCGGCTTTCGGGGGTGGTGCGTTTTTCATCGTTCTCCGGCGAGCATCAGCCAGCGGACGCGTGCCAGCCCCTCGATCTCCTCGGTCAGGGCCAGGGCGTCCTCGATGCTTTTCCCCCAGCATATAAGCCCATGGCGGCGCATGAGCAAGGCCTCCTTGTGGCGGGCGGTCTTGCCCACGATCTCGCCCAGGCGCTCGCCGCCGGGCGGCAGGGGCGGGACCGTGGCGTACTTCTCTTTGTAGACCTCGGTTTCGTAGAGCGTGAGGTCGAAGAGCCCTTTGCCCTCGGGCAGCGCCTGATCCAGGGCCAAAAGGTGCGGCGGGTGGGTGTGGACCACGGCCATGGCCTCGGACTGCGCGCGGTAGATGCACAGATGCGCGGGCATCTCCGAGGAAGGCTTGGCCGTTCTCCTCGGTCCGCCGCACGGCGCGCCGCCGGCCAGGTTCACGGCCAGGATGTCGTCCGGTGTCAGGCGGCCCTTGCTCGCGCCCGAGGCCGTGATCAGGACCGTCTCTCCCAGGCGCATGGAGATGTTGCCGTTGCGGCCCGAGAACACGCCGCGCTCCCAGCCCAGGCGGCCCGCGCGGATGATCGCGGCCACGGCCTCGTCCGTTCGGGCCGTGTCCATGGCCCCCTCGAGGGGCGGGCGCGGAGCGTCGCCGCCGATGACCGGCTTGATGTCCAGAACGGGCGTGCCGTCCGCCGCCTCCAGGGCGTCCACCGCTATTTCCAGGCCCGAGACGGCCGTGATGCGGCAGCGGTGCAGCCCGATGGGGCAGGGACGGTCCGGCGAACGGGTGGAGAAGACGCCGGTCAGGGGAAGGTTCCTGTCGCCGCGCGGATGCACGGCCAGGGCGCCGGTATCTGCCTTGTCGAGCCAGGTCAGCACCCAGATCTCCTTTCCCGGCGAAAGCTCGGCCGCTGCCCGGGCAAAGGCGGGATCGAGAACCACCCGTCCCGCGGCCGCGCCCTCGGCCCCCTGCTTTGGGCAGTCGCCGCGCGCGGCATAGGCCGTCCTGGCCGTCCCGATGGGATGAAACACCGCGTCCATCTCAGTCCTCCCGGAAATGGTCGAATCCGCCGCCAAGCGGCGTGCCGTCGAGCGTCAGGCCGGGTTTGTCCGTGACCGCGCCGATGCGGCACAGTCCGGGCAGCCGGGCGGAAAGCTCCGCGACGAGCGGTGTTGGCGCGGCGCCGAGGAGCGCGTAGTCCTCGCCGCCCAGGGCCGCGAAGAGCGAGGGGGGCTGTCCGGCTGCCTGGGCCTTTGCCACGGTCTCGGGGTGCAGGTCGCATCCGGCGATGGCGAGCGCCGCGCCCTGGCCCGGCGCGAGAAAGCGCGGCACGTCCTGGGCCAGCCCGTCGGAGACGTCCATCAGGCCGCGCACCTCGGGCTCGCGCGCGAGAAGCTCGGAAGCCGAAGGGAAAAGCGTGGGGCACAGGTGCCAGGCCGTGGCCGAGGGGAAGTCGGCCATGGCCGCGCGGCCCTTTTCCTCCAGCGCCAGCAGCCCGGCCCGGGCCAGGCCCACGGGGCCGACCACGAAAAGCGCGTCGCCGGGCCTGGTCTTCCCGCGCCGTTTGAATTCACCGCCGGGCCACGGCTCGCCCCACACGGTCAGGGCCAGCCCCACGCCGTCCCCGGCCGAGAGGTCGCCGCCCACGAGCGGCAGGCCGTGCAGGGCCGCGATCTCGCCCATGCCCGCGAAGAGCCGCTCCCACCACTCGGCCTCGATGTCCGTGGGCGCGGTCAGGCACAGCGAGAAGCCAAGCGGCCGCGCGCCCATGCCCAGCACGTCCGAGACGTTCACGGCCAGGGACTTGCGGCCGATGTCCTCGGGCTCGAAATAGGCCCGCCGGAAGTGGCGGTCTTCCAGGAAAAGGTCCGTGGTCAGGCATATCTCGGCCGGGCAGCGCAGCAGCGCGCAGTCGTCGCCCCGGCCCAGGATCACGTGGGGATGGCTTTCCGGGAAGTGCCGGGCGATGAGGTCCAGGAAGTCCTCTTCCGAGCGCAGGCGGCTCATGCGTCCTCCATCTCCAGGTACTGGGCCACGATGACCTTGAGCCCGAAATTCTGGAAGTTGACGCGGTACTTGTCCGGCGCGATGTGCTCGATGATCTTGCCCCGGCCGTATATCTTGTGGGTGCAAAAGCCCATCCGCGCGGCCGCGCCGTTCACGGGCGTCGCGCTTTGGCCTGGCTCGTCGCGGCGTGGGGCCAGGGACGCGTCCAGGCGCGCGGGCCGCTCGCCCGGTCCTGGCACGGCCGAAAGGCGGCCGCCGAAGCCCTCGCGCACTTCCTGGTAGCACTCGCGCGGCAACTCCAGGACGAAGGGCGAGGGCCTGACCGGCTCGTGGCGCTCCAGGTGGCGGATGTAGATGCTCTCGGGCACGAAGAGGACCAGCCGGTCGCGCGCCCTGGTGCAGGCCACGTACATCAGGCGGCGCTCCTCGTCGAGATCCTCGGGTTTTTGCAGCGCCCGGCGCGAGGGGAAGCGGTCCTCCACGAGGTCGATGATCATCACCGCGGGCCACTCCAGGCCCTTGGCCGAGTGGATGGTGGAAAGGACGAGCGCGTCCTCGCGTCCGGCCTGCTCCTCCTCGCCGGGGTTCTCCAGGGAGACGTCGGCCAGGAAGGACTCCAGGTCGCGGTAGGGCGCGGACAGGCCCATGAGTTCGTCCAGCCCCTGCTGGCGGCGGGGGTGGTCGTCGGGGTGAAGCTCCATGAGGATGGGCGTGTAAAAGCCGATGGCCAGGTCCAGGGCGCGCCTGGGTTCGGGCCGCTCGGCGCGCAGCCGCTCGATAAGCGCCAGGATCTCGGCCAGCGCGGGGCGCTTCTTGGCGTGTTTGGCCAGGGTCGCGCCGTCGCCGGTGATGGCCGCCTGGGCCACGGCCAGGGCGGTTTTTGGGCCGATGCCGCGCACAAGCTCCAGGGCCCTGCGCCAGGCCGAGAGGTCGGCCGGGTTCACGGCCAGGCGCAGGAAGGCCAGCACGTCCTTGATGTGCGCGGCCTCGGTGAAGCGAATGCCGCCGAACTTCTGGAAGGGGACGCCGAGCTTGTTCAGTTCCAACTCCAGCGGGTAGGACTGAAATCCCGCCCGGAAGAGCACGGCGATCTCGTGCAGGGCGTGGTCGCGGCGCAGTTCGGAGAGCTTCTCCATCACCGCGCGGGCCTGCGAGGCGTCGGAGATGGTGCGCACGACCTCGGGCAGCGCCCCGTCGGCGCGCTCGGTGAAGAGATGCTTGTCGTACTTCTCGCGCGCGTTCTCCAGAATGCGGTTGGTCAGGTCCAGGATGGGCTGGGTGGAGCGGTAGTTCTGCTCCAGGCGCACGATGGCCGCGCCGGGAAAGGTCTGGCCGAAGGCGAGGATGTTGGCCACGTTGGCCCCGCGAAAGGCGTAGATGCTCTGGGCGTCGTCGCCCACGGCGCAGACGTTTCGCTCCTCCCCGGCCAGGAGCTTGACCAGCCGGGCCTGAACGAGGTTCGTGTCCTGGTATTCGTCCACCATCACGTGCCGCCAGCGGGCCGTGACCTGGGCCAGGACTTGCGGCTCGGCCACGAGCAGCCGCTCAAGCTCGAAGAGCAGGTCGTCGTAGTCCAAAAGGGCGTGGGCCTTCTTCAGGGCCGCGTATTCCCCGGCGATGCGCGAAAGATCCTCGGCATAGGGCAGGAGGTGGATGTATTCGGCGGCCACCACCTGGTCCACGTCGCGCTCCTTGTTGCGCGCCTTGGAGACGATTTCGAGCAGCGTGTCGCGCTTTGGGAATGCCTTGTCGCCCTTGCCCAGGGCCAGGCGCTCGCGGGCCTCCTTGACCAGGCCGGTGGCGTCCGAGCGGTCCATGATCGTGAAGCCGTTTCCATAGCCCGCGAAATTGGCGAAGCGCCGAAGCTGCGAATAGGCGAAGGAATGGAACGTGCCGCCCGAGGCCTGGGACAGGCCCCGGTGCAGAAGGTGGCTCGCGCGGGCGAGCATCTCCTGCGAGGCCTTGCGGGTGAAGGTCAGAAGCAGGATGTTCTCGGGCTGGGTTCCCTGCTCCACGAGGCGGGCTAGGCGGTAGACGATGGTCCGGGTCTTGCCCGAGCCCGCGCCCGCGATGACCAGCAGGGGACCGGACTCGTGGAGTACGGCGGCGGCCTGGGCCGGATTGAGGTCGGTGTCGTAGTTGATGGGCATAGGTGGCGGGCATCATTGATGGGCTAAGCCGTCCTGTCAAGCGTGGCGGCATCTTTCGGTGCCTCCGGATATTCTTGCCCGATCTGGGGTTTTATCTCGCCTTGACGCCATGTCATGGCTGGTCCATAGATATTTGGATTATAAAGAAAGGGAAGGTGGAGGAGAATGGACGGACCAGGCGACGGGAATCGCGCGGCGCTCGACGCTCCGGGACTTCGCGTTCCAGACGATGCAGCGTCGAGACTGCTTGATGCCGCGCCCTTCGGCGTGCTCTGCTACCGCCTTGCAGGCGACGACCTGTTGCTTGCGGGCGGCAACCCGGCTGCCGAGCGCATCCTGGGCCTGAGCCTGTCCAATCGCCTGGGCGAGCGCATCGAGAGCATCTTTCCCGGCCTGGCCGCGACCGATGTGCCTGCGCGCTTCCGGACCGTGGCCAGGGGCGGCGAGTCCCTGCGCTTCGAGCGCATCAGCTATGCTGACGGACGCGTCTCGGGAGCCTACGACTATTCCGCGTATCGTTTCGCGCCGGACATGGTGGCCGTGTCCTTCGAGGACATCACCCAGCGCAAGCGCGACGAGGCCGCCCTGCGCGAGAGCCGCGAACTGTATTCGAGGCTCTTCAAGGAGAGCCACATGGCGGCGGTGCTCGTCAACCCCGGCAACGGGCGGATCATGGACGTCAACGAGGCCGCGACCGCGTTCTACGGTTATCCGTACGAGATCCTGCGGCGCATGAACGTGGCGGACCTGTGCACCGAGCCGCCCGACTCGGTCGAAAGGAGCCTGCGCGAGGCCGCGCAGAAGGAGCAAAGCCGCCTGGAGGTCCACCATCGCCTCGCCTCGGGCGAAACGCGCGCGGTGGAGATATTTTCCGGCCCCATCACCCTGGGTGGAGAGCCCTGGCTGCTCTCCTTCGTTCACGACATCAGCGAGCGACGGCGGATGGAGGACGAACTCGCGCGACTGCTCATGGAGAAGGAGTTGTTGCTGCGCGAGATGCACCACCGGGTGGCCAACAACCTGCAATTGCTTTCGAGCCTTGTCCGGCTGCAATCCTTTTCGACCAACGAGCCGACCGCGCAAAAAGCCCTTCAGGTCGTGGACAGCCGCCTGAGCACCATCGCCGCCTCGCACGGAGCGTTGCGCGGTCGAGGAGGCGAGACCACCGCGCCCCTCGACGAGTACGCGGCGACGGTCGTGAGGCCCTTGGCGCTCCTTGGCGAGCAGAAGGGGGTCTCGATCATCCTCGAAGCCCCGGACACGCGCGTGGGGGCCGAATTGGCCACGCCGCTTGGGCTGATCATGAACGAACTGGTGACCAACTCCCTCAAGCATGCCTTTGGGGACGAGGGCGGCGAGATTCGGGTGAGGTTGACCTGCGACCACGAGACGCTTCGCCTGGAGGTCTCGGACAACGGCCGGGGCCTTGGCGAAGGCGCGGGCAACGGCACGGGCATGGACATCGTGCAGGCCCTGGCGCGCCAGATCGGAGGCTCTGTGGAGACGCAAAGCGGCCCAGAGGGCGTGAGCGTGCGCATGTCCTGCCCGCTGCCCAAGAACGTCGATTGCGCAACGCCTGAAGCTGGGTAGTCTTTCCCGTCAGGGCGGCGGGCGTCAGGCCGTGACGAGGCCGCTCGTCAGGCCGTCGCGCCCCTCGAAATGCCTCGTGATTTCCCGGCCAGCGTCGCGCATGCGCTCCGGCCGCGAGCCTCGTGTGTCGAACCACAGCGCGCCCTGGGCCGCGTGGCAGCCGCTGCGTCCGAAACGGCCGAATATCTCGCCGCGATCCCATTTGGCGGTCAGGGAGAAACCCGGCCTGGCTTGGCAGACCAGATCCGGCACCTGGGCCGCGAATCCGTTTTCGATCGCTCCGGGGTAAAGCTCCTCGCCCGTGAATATCCGCTCCATCACTGGCTCGCCCTTAAAGCGCAGGGCCATGAGCCCCTCGGCGACGTCACGGGCCACGGCCCGCCTCTCGGCCGGGGGCACGCTCCCGCGTGCGAAACGGTCCCTGACATGGACGAAGACGCGGCCGGGGTCCAGGGCCAGGGCGCGCGAGCCAGGCGCGATTACGGCCGCGTCCAGTTCGTGGCGCGGCCTGCCCGCGAGGCGCAAAAATCCGTGGCGTACAAGCCAGGCGTTCACGTCCACCTCGGTGATAAGCGGTGCGAAGCCGTGGTCCGCCACGACCATCAGCCGTCTGGGCTCAGGCAGCGTGGCGAAGCGCTCCAGGAATTCCCCCACCAACGCATCGAAGGCCGAAAGCCAGGCCATGCAGGCCCCGTGCAGGGGATGGGTCTGGTCGAGCACGGCGTGCAGCAGGAAATGGAAGAGCCGGTCCGTCTCCGTAAGCACCAGGGCGAAGCAGTCGAAGGCCAGGTCCGGCCACAGAAGGTCCAGGGCCAGGCGGCGGCTTGCGATCATGGCGTGCAACTCGCGCAGCAAAAGGTCCGGATCGTCCTTGCCGCGCGCGGTGTCGGCCTCCAGGCGGTAGCCCTTGCCGCCCAGGATGCGGGCCAGGACCGGCGGATGGCAGGCGCGGGAAAGCTCGGGGGCCACGAACCCGGCCACGAGCATGCCGGGAAAGGGCCGGGCCGGGTAGGCATTCGGCCAGTTCACGACCTTGCAGGTCAGGCCCCGCGCTCCCAGTCTCTCCCAGAAGCGTGGGGCGCGGATATCGTCCGCGTCGCCCACGCGCACGGCATAGTCGTCGGAGCCGATGCCCGTGAAGCCGAACACGCCGTGCTCCTCCGGGCCAAGCCCCGTGGCCAGGGAGGTCCAGTTCACGGGCGAAAGCTCGGGCAGTTCGCTGCGCACGGCATGGGCGCGAGGGTCGTCGACGATGCCTGCGAGCGCGGGAAGGTTCGTCAGGCCGCACAGGGTGCGGGTCATATCCAGGGAGAGGCCGTCCAGGCCCAGAATGGCCAGACGGGAGCGATCAGGGATCATGCGCGGTCCAGGGGTCTCGCGGCCGGAGACGTCAATAGGCGATGCCCAGCCGCCTGAGCAGGCGCATGGCCTGCTCTGTCAGGATGTAGCCTTTGGCATGACGCACTGCGCGGCCCTTGAGCTTGATGTAGAGGATGTAGCCGAGTTCGTAGAGCAGTTTGATGTCCCGCTTGTCGTAGTCCTCGATCTCCTGCTTGGGCGTGATACCGTTGAATTTCTTGATGCGCGAGAAGTGGTAGAGGTCGGCCAGGATATCGATCTGCTCGCGGGTCAGGCAGCCGTCCTCGTCTTCGGTCGGCAATTCCTGCGGCTCGGGCTCCGAGCTGTCCAACTCGACCCCCATCGTTTTCAAATCGCGGCGCGCATTGTCCGTAAGGCGAAAGCCGGTCATCTTGGAGCCGCAGCGGGCTATGACAGTGCCTTCCTCGATGAGGTTGCTCTCTTCGAGGAATCCAAGCACGTCCTGATCGTAGAGTAAGGCGTGTTTTTCCGGCAGCATGCCGTGATAGCGCCGGATGCTCGAGAATTTGTGGATGTCCTTCAGGGCTTGCAGGTGCTTCTGGGCCAAGAGGGCTGGGGCGGCGACGAGGGCTTCCATATGTACTTCTCCGTCACGGGATGCCAATCCTATCGCCATCCCTGGGGGATGCGTCAAGTCCGGGCAGCGTGTTGCCAGGGTCGCCGCGTGGGCTTTCGCTGGGCAAGGGCGGGCAAAGCGGTGGCGCGCAAGACGGAATTGAGGCCAGGGAATATCTCTTATACACGTTGATCTATATGTCGTAAGCGTCTATAGAGTGGTTTCCGTCACCCGAAAACAGGAAGCGCCATGGACGACGTCATGTCCTGCCCCGTGTCGGGGCAGAGCTTGCGGATTCTCTCCGGGGGCCAGACCGGCGTGGACAGGGCAGCGCTGGACGTGGCCAGGGCGCTTGGCCTGCCGCACGGCGGCTGGTGCCCGCGCGGCCGCCTGGCCGAGGACGGCGTGATTCCCGCCTGCTACGATCTGCGCGAGACGCTTTCCGGCGGTTACGGCGCGCGCACCGAGCGCAACATCGCCGAGGCCGACGCCACCCTGATCCTGACGGTGGGCGAATTGACGCGCGGCACCGCGTTGACGCGGCGGCTGGCAAAAAGGCTCGCCCGGCCGCATCTGGTGGTCGATCTCGCCCGGCCGCCCCTGCCCGAGGTGGTCCGGGCCTGGCTGCTCGGGATCGGGGCGCGCTCGCTCAACGTGGCCGGGTCGAGCGAGTCCAAGCGGCCGGGCATACACGCCCTGGCGCGCGCATTTCTGCATGCGGTGCTTCTGGGACGGCCTGCTAACGGCGGAACTGCTCGGCCGTGATCTCCAGGCGGGCCATGATCTTCTGCAGGGCCACCCGCGAAAGCCCGCTTTGACGGGCCGCCTCGGAGACGTTGCCCTGCGTGGCCGCAAGCAACTCCCGCAGATAAGCGTCCGTGAACTGGTTGACCACCTGGGCCTTGGCGTTCTTGTAGGGGCCTATTCCCGCGCGCGTGGCCCCCTGGCCCTGCGCGGAGGAGTGTCCGGCGGGCTCTGCCAGGCGCACGGCTGTCATGTCCACGCTCTCTCCCGTGCAGAACACGGCCAGCCTGCGCATCATGTTTTGCAACTCGCGCACGTTGCCCGGCCACTCGCGGCGCACGAGCCAGGCCAGCACCTCGGGCGAGGCCGTCTTTTCGGGCACGCGCATCTCCGCGCAGGCGGTCTTCAGGAAGTACTGGGCCAGCAGCGGCACGTCGTCGAGCCGCTCGCGCAGCGGCGGAACGGTCACGGAGAGCACGTTCAGGCGGTAGTAGAGATCCTCGCGGAAATCGCGGGTGGCGATCTTGGCCTCCAGGTCCTGGTTGGTGGAAGCCACAACCCTGGCCTCCACGCGCGAGGTTTTGTTCGAGCCGACGGGCCTGACTTCGTGCTCCTGCAAGACGCGCAAGAGCTTGGTCTGCACGGACTGGGAGATGTCGCCGATTTCGTCGAGGTGGATGGTGCCCAGCCCGGCCTCCACGAACAGGCCCCGGCGGTGCTTGTCCGCGCCGGTGAAGGCCCCCTTCTCGTGGCCGAAGAGTTCGCTCTCCAGAAGCGTTTCGGGGATGGCCGGGCAGTTCACGGCCAGGAAGGGCTTGCCTGCCCGCGACGAGTGGGCGTGGATCAGCCGGGCCACGAGTTCCTTGCCCGAGCCGGACTCGCCGCGCACCAGCACGGGGTAGTCGCTCTGGGCGATGGCCGCCACGGCCGAGCGCAGGCGCAGCATGGCCGGGCTCTCGCCGATGAGCACTGGCGCGCCGCCCGAGAGCAGTTCACGCAGCCGGGCGTTCTCGCGCGCCAGGCGGCTGCGTTCCAGGCCGCGTCGGACCACGCCGAAGAGATCGCCTGGCTCCACGGGTTTGGTCAAAAAGTCGTAGGCCCCGAGTTTGACCGCCTCCACGGCGGTCTCGATGGCTCCGTGCGCCGTGAGGACCACGGCGCTCAGGCCTGGGTCGATCTCCAGGGCATGACCGAGCAGGGCCAGACCGTCCATGCCGGGCATGCGCAGGTCGGTGATTATGAGGTCCGCGCCGCGACCGGCCAGGATGGCCAGGGCGTCCTCGCCCCGGTGTGCGGTCACGCATTCGGTATCGGGGAACTCCGAGGCGATGAGTCGCGTCAGCCCGCGGGCGAAATCCGGCTCGTCGTCCACGACCAGGATGCGGCCAGTGGCCTGGGAGGATTCGGAAAGTGCGGCCGTGTTCAGCATGTCGCGTGGTCCTCGTTTCGTTCGGCGCGGGGAGTGGGCGTCACGGGGAAGCGCACCACGAAGCGCGCTCCGCCCTCGGGGCGGTTGGCGACCTCGACGCGGCCTCCCATGTCCTGCAAAAAGCCGTAGATCACCGTGAGGCCGAGACCGGTGCCCTTGCCCGCCTCCTTGGTGGTGAAGAAGGGTTCGAAGATGTGCGGCAGGTGGTCTTCGGGGATGCCCGTGCCGTTGTCCTCCACGGTCAGCACCACGTCGTCGCCGTCCGGGTCGTAATCCGTGCGAGCGGTGATCAGGCCATATTGGGGCGGCAAGGCGTCCAGGGCGTTGAGCATGAGGTTGGTGACCACGTGCTCCACCATCTGGGGGTCGATGCGCACCGTAGGCACGTCGTCGGCGGCGCTGGCCATGATGCTCGCGCCGCGCTTTTCGGCCTGCACGGAAAAGACCCGGGCCACGGCGTCCATGGTCGCGCCGATGTCGGTATTCTTGTCCGTGGCGATCTTGGGCCGGGCGAAGTTGAGGAGGTTTTTCAGGACCTCGCGGGCTTGGCGCGTGTGGCGGCTGATGACCTCCAGGTCCTCCTTCTGGCCGTCATCGGCGCTCTTCTTGAGCAGTTCGGAGTAGCAGAGGATGACGCCCAGGGGGTTGTTGATCTCATGGGCCAGACCAGCGGCCAGTTTGCCCACGGTGGCCATCTTCTCGGACTGCGTGACTTGGTCGAGCATCTGCCGTTCGGCCGTGACCTCGCGCACGTGCACGACCACGCGATTGCCGCCGCCGCCCGCCACGGGGTGCAGGCCGAGCACGAAGACCCGGCCGCCTGAAAGACGCACCTCGCGCGCCTCGAAGACGCCCTTGGCGGCGGTCAGCCGGATGTCGCACGAGCCGTCGCCGCCCTGGTTGGCGCACAGCAGCGGGATGACGTTGCCGTCGTCGCGCAGCCCCTCGGAGAGCTCGCGGGTCAGCTTTCTGGCCGCCTCGTTGGTGACGATGGCCGAGCCCTGGTCGTCCATGAGCAGCAGCGGGTCGGAGATGCCCTCGAAGATGGACTGCAGTTTCTCGGAGTGGCGCACGATGTTGTCCAGCGCTCCCAGGTATTCGGCGGCGATGCCCAGGAGGCGGCCCAGGGCGCGCAAGAGTTCGTGCTCGTCGTCGCGGAAGACTTCGCCGGGCGCCCGGGTCAGGAAGAGCAGGCCCTCGGTGTTGCCTTCGGTGGATTCCACGGGGATCACGGCCTCGCTTCCGGTGACCAGCAGGCGCGATTCGGTGAGCAGATTGATCCAGTTGTCGGGCATTTCGGGCCGTGGTGCGCCCTGGGGCCAGACGTGGAAGTTTTGTGAGGAGTAGGTGCAAACGTAGGCCGAGCGGGCCAGGCCGAAGCGTCCCGCGATGAGCGGCAGGGCCCGTCGCCAGAGCTGCTGCCGGGTCTGGCTGCGGTGCAGGCTGCGCAACAGCTTGACGAAAAGGTCCACGTCCGCCTTGCGTTCGCCTGTCTCGCGGGCCAGCTCGGCGGTGCGCGCGCGCACCTTGTCTTCAAGGGTCGCGGCGTACTCTTCGAGCTTGTGCCGTGATTCCGAGATGTGCTGGCCAAGCATCTCCACGCCGTCGATCATTTCGCCCAACTCGTCGCGTGACTGCACGTCGCGCAGAAGTTCGTGCCCCTTGTCGTCGCGCACCTGACCGCGCAGCATGCGGGTCAGCACGCGCACGTTGTTGACCACCACGCGCTTGAAGATCAGGTGGGTGGCCAGGAAGAAGAGGATCGCGGTGAGCGAGAAGATGATCAGGTAGGTCATGACCTTTTGCTGCACCATTCCGGTCTGGGCCGAGATGGGCAGCCCCACGAAGTCCAGGCCACCCACGCTGCCCTCTTCGCGGCCGAAGCCGCGAAATCCGTATTTGGCGATGAGTTCGGGCGGCGCGGTCTCGGGGTCGCCGTGGCAATACATGCAACTCGATTCGAAGCGCACCGGCCGGGCCATGACGAAGTGGTCCGTGCCGCCGATCATAAGGCGTCCCTGCCAGACCTGGATGCTCGGATGCTCGGTGAAGAACTGCATGAGCTCGCGTTCCTTCTCCCTGGCCTCGAAATCCGGGTTTCGGGCGTCCACGGCCACGCGGCGATAGAGCAGGTGCCCTGCGGACTCGGGCGTGCCTTCCATGATGGAGCGCGAGATGAAGGACGAGGACATGGCCTCGATGACGAACTTGTCGGGCATCTCCTGATACATGCGCGGACGAAGGGTCTTGCGCACGTAGTTTTGCACCGACTCCACCTGGAAGAAGATGAGTTCGGCCTTTTCGCGCACCTCTTTTTCCAAGACGCTCTGCATCTGGAAATAGAAGCCAGCGGCGAAGAGCGCGCCGATGACGATGGCGGCCACCGTGAGACCGGCCAGGAACTGGCTTTGAAGAGTATATGGACGGGGTATTCGCATCGTTTCCGTGTCGCCGGGCCGCGTTCGTCCGGCCCCCTGCTGGCATATCTCACTGGGAGGGCAAAGTAAAAAACTTTACGCTCCCGCGATTTCGCCGCTCAAGTCCGTCTTTTTGGGGCCGTATTGATAGCCCGGTGCACCTAGGCACAGCATGGTTTCTGTTCCGGATAATAGGCCCGCGTCCCGCGTTGGCAAGAGAAACGACCCCACGGCTTGCCTAAAATACCCGCCTTGGGTATGTCATGATGCAGAGTACCATCCTCCATCCTTTGCAGCGAGGACTGGCGCATGGAAGCGCTTTTGTTTCTGGCCATTGCCGCGGCACTCGGCGCGGTATCGGTGGACCTCTTCGGTCGGTTCTGGCTGCGCGTGCTCGGCATCATCGCCGCTTGCATCCTGCTCGCCAAAGGAGCGCTCATGGGCCTGCCGTTCTGGAGCAGGATGCACGACCATCTCGCCTGGGGGCTTCTGCACGGGAGCGTGCTCATCCTGTCCTTCAGGGTCGCCCTCGACGTGATCGGGATCGGGACGACGGCCGGGGAATGTCTGGCGTATTTTCTCGGCTGCCTGCCCCGCCAGTGGGCGTTTTTCAAGACCGTCTCGGCGCGCATCGACGCCCTCTTCAAGACAGACAGGAAATGACGTCGGCCCGCAAGGGAACGGCGCACGCCATGGCCCGCGAAATATCGGGGAAAATCAGCTCCCGAGGAGGGCTTTGGAGTGTTTACCCCCAGGGCGGCATGAGGTATCAGTCTTGTCGCGAACGGGCGGCGAAATCGCCTCGCTTGTTCGATCTCACGCACAAGGAGCGCAATACGTGCAAAACGACCTGGACACGAAATTCGAACTTCTCCGCATGAACGCGGAGCATTTCGCCTACGACCTGGGCAAGAGCGTCATCATCAAGCCCAAGGCCTCCATCTGGATCATTTTCATGCCCATCTTCTTCGTCTTCTACGCCCAGAAGCTTCAGAAGTACAAAAAGGACATTCAGGACTTCGCCAGGGGCTACCAGTTCACCAAGACGCTGGCGCTGGGCGCCGCGCGCGAGGAGAAGATCACCGGCGAGCCCGCCGAGATATTCTTCGCCGACCCCCCGAAGGAGGTGGGCACTCCGGAGATATGGGAGGTCGTTCGCGCCGTGCAGCGCGAGGAGGTGGACATCCTCAGGCGGCACTATCTGAAGCTCATGGACAAGGATGGCGAGACTCACGCCGATCTCGTGCGCGCCGCCTACACCACGGCCGGAGCCTACCGCTCCTTCCTGAACCGCCTGCACAAGGCCGAGGAGGCCGTGAACGAGGCGGTGCTCACCCACCTGCAGACGACGCCCGAGGCGCGGGCCACCACCAAGGCCATCGAGAAGCGGGCCGAGGAGATGCGCCTACAGGAAATGGACACGATCTTTTCCTGAACCTTTTTTCGGAGCGGCGTCCGGCTGAACGGGCGTCGCTCCAGCCCTTTTGTTCCGTCCCCATGCCTCCGCATCTTCTTTCCCCTTCGCCTTCGATTTTGGCTTTGCGCCCGCCTTCACTGGCGGTTTCGTTGCGCTGACCCGTCCCCCGAGTCTCCTCTGCTGCATTGCGGCGAAGAGTACATAGCCCTCGCGCAAGCGAGCGTCGCATCGGTATTGGGCTCTTGTTGCGCCGTGCTTCCGAGGCTTTCTGAACGGCCTGCAAAGCGGAAGGTCGGTAAAGAAAAAGCGCCGCCCGGACGAATCCGGACGGCGCTTTTGGGTGAGTGTGGGTCGTCTGGCTACTTGCGCTGTTCCAGGGCGACCAGGGTATTCTTGATGTACATGGCGCCGACAGCCGTCTCCTCGGACTGGGTGTACCAGTACGACCCGGCGTCCACATCCTCGGCGATGAGCACGTCCATCACCGGCTTGACCACGGGCAGCTTTTGCCCGGCTGGCAGAACCACGTAGGTCAGGAGCCAGAAGGCGAAGATGCCGAGGCCGAGACCCATGAGGCCGCGCGCTTTGCTGGATGGGCCATTGGGCGCTTGGGAGATGGTGCCGGTATGCATCGTGTGCTCCTTACTCCATCAGGCCGGCGGTGATTTCCGGGAAGACCAGGAAGAACATCACGTAGGCCATGGTCAGCGTCAGGATCAGGTTCAAGCTCTGGCCGCAGACGTACAGGATGGCAGGCTTGCCGCCCTTGAAGTGGTGGGCCATCTCACGGAAGTTGGAGGACAGGCCGATGCTGGCGAAGGCCAGGATGAAGAACCACTCGCGCAGGGGACGGCTGAAGCCGCGCAGCACGCCCTGGTCGATCATCACGTCGCCCGCGCTGCCCATGGAGGCGATAATCAGCGAGAAGATGATCGAGGCAGCGATGAAGCCGAGCACGAACTTGGGGAAGCGGTACCAGATCTCCATCTTGGAGACCTGCTGGCCCGGGGCGCAATCCACCTTCATGCACCAGAACACGGCCACGCCGAAGGCGATCATGCCGATCATCACGTTCTGGATCATCTTGATGGTCGCGGCCACGAACATGCCGGTCTGGCCCAGGAACGCGCCAGCCGCGACGACCGCGCCGGTGGCGTCGATGGTGCCGCCGATCCAGGCGCCGCCAAGCACCGGGTGCATGCCCACGGAGACGATGAAGGTCGGCAGGGCGATCATCATCACGGCCGTGAAGAGCATGGACAGGCCGATGGCGATGGTCAGTTCTTCCTTGGTGGCGCGGCAGGCGGCGGCCGTGGCGATGGCCGCGGAGACGCCGCACACGGACATGTCGGCCGAGACAGTCATGTTCAGGGTCTTGGACTCCATCTTCAGCACCTTCTGACCGAACATGTAGGTCAGGACAAGCACTGTGGGGGTGACCACCCAGGCCACAAAGATGCCCGGGATACCGATGGCCACGATTTTGCTGAAGAGGATCTCGGCGCCCAGCAGCACGAGGCCGGTCTTGATGAAATACTCGGTTTGCAGGGCGGGCATCACGAACTTAGGCGTGCCCACGGTGTTGGAGATGAGCATGCCGCCGAGGATTGCCCAAATGATGGGGCCGAAACCGTAGCTGCGCAGCGTGCTTTGGCCGCCGATGATTTCGGCGACAATAGCCATGGCGAAGACGAAGACGAAGCCCACCAGGAATTGGCCGGTGTTGATGTTCATGAATTTGGTGCCGATGGCGAAGAACAGGCCCAGGACGACCATCAGGCCGAGCAGCTGGGGAATCTTGTTGTAGGCCTTGACCGAAGCTGCCGTCTTTGCCTTGGATTCGTCGCCGCGCGCTTTGCGCCAGGCGGCGATGGAGGCTTCGGCCTGCTCGTTCAGCGTGGAGCTTTGGAAGTTGGCCTCGGCCGCGGCGGCCTCGGCGGCCTGAGCTTGGGCGAAGGCCGCCTTGGTCTTTTCCTGAGCGGCCGCAAACTTGGGCGCGGCCGCTTCACGACGTTCGGCAGCGACCGATTCGCTCAAGTACAAGGCCGTCAGCGGGTTGTCCTTCCAGCGGGCCGGAGTGGCAAGCCAAGAGGCAAGAGTTTTGCCATGAGGTTCGCTACGCCCGCGCAGGCCGGACTTGGCGTCGTTGGCCTGGTGCCAGGCGATGGTCTGGAAGGGCGCGCGGGCCGCTTCGGAGGACATGGTGGCCTCGGCTTTGGTGAGTCTGGCGTCGAGGTCGGCCGGGGGGCGGGGCAGGAAGATCATGCAGCCCACGGCGAGGATGACGAATCCAAGCCAGATGGCCCACCAGTCTTCCTTTTTCCACATCTCAGACCATTCCCACTTCCCACGATCGACGACAATTTCGCTTTTCGAATCGGCAGCCATGAGGCCCCTCCTGTACGTTTGTTAAGACGTTGACGAATCCTGATCCCGTGCCGGTGAAGCGTCCATGTCGGCGGGCCGCCGGGCCGCTGCCCGGGAACCTTTTGGCCGTGCGGCCGGTCGACATTTCACTTCGCTGTTTCGCGCCTTGCAAGGTAGCGGTCCGAACCGAACTTCGCGGTCGCGCGTGTGGCTGCATGGGGCAAGATGCGTTCCAGATTGGATATTTTTATAACACGCCGAATTATGGTAACTTTTCAGGGAAGGGGGGTGGAAGGTTATGTAAACCTGTGTTGGCCGGCATGTAAACAAAAGTATGCAAAAAGTGAGCGCCGCCCGGACGAATCCGGACGGCGCTCTGGGTGAGTGGCTGGCCGTCTGACTAGTTACGCTTTTCGAGGCTGGCCAGCGTGTTTTTGACGTACATGGCGCCGACAGCCGTCTCTTCGGACTGGGTGTACCAGTAGGCTGCGGAGTTGACCTGCTCCGCGATGAGCACGTCCATGACAGGCTTGGCCAGGGGCAGCTTCTGTCCGGCGGGCAGAATCACGTAGGTCAGTATCCACAGGCACAGGATGCCCAGGCCAAGTCCCGCCAGGCCGCGCGCCTTGCTGCGCGCGCCTTGGGGCATTCGGGAGGCGGTGTCGATGCGCATCGTTCGCTCCTTAGTTCATCAGGCCGGCGGTGATTTCCGGGAAGACCAGGAAGAACATCACGTAGGCCATGGCCAGGGTCAGGATCAGGTTCAGGGTCTGGCCGCAGACGTACAGGATGGCAGGCTTGCCGCCCTTGAAGTGGTGGGCCATCTCACGGAAGTTGGAGGACAGGCCGATGCTGGCGAAGGCCAGGATGAAGAACCACTCGCGCAGCGGACGGCTGAAGCCGCGCAGCACGCCGTGGTCGACCATGGCGTCGCCCGCGCTGCCCATGGAGTTGATCATCAGCGAGAAGATGATCGAGGCGGCGATGAAGCCGAGCACGAACTTGGGGAAGCGGTACCAGATCTCCATCTTGGAGACCTGCTGGCCCGGGGCGCAATCGACCTTGGTGCACCAGTACACGGCCACGCCGAAGGCGATCATGCCGATCATGATGTTCTGGATCATCTTGACGGTCGCGGCCACGAACATGCCGGTCTGGCCCAGGAACGCGCCAGCCGCGACGACCGCGCCGGTGGCGTCGATGGTGCCGCCGATCCAGGCGCCGCCGAGCACCGGGTGCATGCCCACGGAGACGATGAAGGTGGGCAGGGCGATCATCATCACGGCCGTGAAGAGCATGGACAGGCCGATGGCGATGGTCAGTTCTTCCTTGGTGGCGCGGCAGGCGGCGGCCGTGGCGATGGCCGCGGAGACGCCGCACACGGACATGTCGGCCGAGACGGTGATGTTCAGGGTCTTGGACTCCATCTTCAGCACGCGCTGGCCGAACATGAAGGTCAGGACGAGCACGGTGGGGGTGACAACCCAGGCCACGAAGACGCCCGGGATACCGATGGCCACGATCTTGCTGAAGAGGATCTCGGCGCCCAGCAACACCAGGCCGGTCTTGATGAAATACTCGGTCTGCAGGGCGGGCATCATGAACTTGGGCGTGCCCACGGTGTTGGAGATGAGCATGCCGCCGAAAATGGCCCAGATGATGGAGCCGAAGCCGTATTCGGACAGGGTGGATTGTCTGCCGATGACCTCAGCGACGACGGCCAAGGCGAAAACGAAGCCGAAGCCGACCAGGAACTTGCCGGTGTCGATGTTCATGAACAGGGTGCCAATGGCGAAGAACAGGCCCAGGATGACCATCAGGCCGAGAAGGTAGGGGATCTTGTTGTAGGCCTTGACGCTGGCCGCGGTGCGGGCCTTGGATTCGTCGCCGCGCGCCTTGCGCCAGGCGGCGATGGCGGCTTCGGCCTTGTCGTTCAGTTCGGCGCTTTGGAAGTTGGCCTCGGCGGCGGCTTCCTCGGCGGCCTTGGCCTCGGCCAGCGTTGCCTTGGTCTTTTCCTTGGCGGCCTCATGCTTGGGCTCGGCGGCCTCGCGACGCTTGGCGGCATCGGCCTCGCTCAGGTAGAGCGCTTCAACGATGTTGGATTTCCACTTGCTGGGGGTGTCGAGCCACGTCTTCAGGGTCCGGCCGTGCGGCTCGCTGGTGGCGCGGACGCCGGACTTGGAGTCGTTGGCCTGGTGCCAGGCCACGGTCTGGAAGGGCGCACGGCTCGCCTCGGAGGCCATGGTGGCCTCGGCCTTGGCGAGCTTGGCGTCCATGTCGGCCGGGGGACGGGGCAGGAAGATCATGCAGCCCACGGCAAGGATGATGAATCCAAGCCAGATGGCCCACCAGTCTTCCTTCTTCCACATTTCGGACCATTCCCATTTCCCGCGATCGACGACGATCTCTTTGTTCGAATCGGTAGCCATTGGGCCTCCTCCTGATACATGGTTTTTCACGTGTTGCGCCTCGAATGCCTGACGCATTCCGACACCACGATTAAGCAAAGTTCAGGCCAGGGTTTGTTCCGCATTAATTGATTGAATTTAAATATTATTTACATAATTCATTACGGGCTTTCTGCATACTTTTATTAACAACTTGTAAGTTTCTGTTGGCAATGAGTTGGTAAGGAAAACCAGGGCGGGGTATGCGTGCGCTGCCACCGGACCAGGCTGGGCGGCGTTCGACCCTGCGACCGCAGGTCGCGGGCGGCCCGGGCAGGCACGTGAAGGCGGGGGGGGGCGGAAGGCCGCCAGCGCGGAAGAAAAGAAGGCCCCGGTCCTCTGCGCGGCGGAATGCGCAGGGGATCGGGGCCGTTGCGGCGACGACGCGAGCGATGCTTTTGGGGCGGCCTGCTAGCGGGCGATCATGGCCCTGAGGATATCGGCGCAATTCTCCGCGTTGTGGCTCATGGAGTGCATGCCGTCGAAGAAATGCAGGAGCTGGTAGATCGCCTTGAATTCGAGGTCCGATTCGTACACGGCGCGCGACAAGGCGGCCTTGGCGAGGCGGACCTTTTTGTGCTGGTCGCGCACAGCCTGGTAGGTTTCCTTGGTGGCTTTGCGGTCGTAGATGTCCGAATGCACGAGCCTGACCGTGCTCTCCAGCGCGGGCTTGAGCGTTTCCACGGTCTTCACGGCTTCGTCCACGAGGTCCAGCGTCTGGGCGCGAAACTCCTCGGGCACGGACACGGTGCGCATGCTCAGCCAGTCAAGAGCGTCCTGCGCCTCGTCCAGGATGTTGTCCTGAGCGCGCGTGTAGTTCAGGAACAAGGTCTTGTCCACGGCCATGAACAGCCCGCGCGGCAGGTGGTTGCGGATGCGGCGCTTGATCTTGTCGGCCGCCTCCTCGAGTTGGTCCACCTCGGCCTTGAGGGACTGGAAGTCCTTGCAGGCCCTGCCGCCGCCGATATAGCACAGCAGCGACTCCTGGATCAGCGACATGGCCGCCTCGATCTGTCCGTAGTGGTCGAGCAGGCCCGCCATGGGCGAGCGTTCCGCGACGAGTCCGAAAAAGGGTATGCGCATGCGCATGGCTGTATCCTCCCGATGCCTCCGGCCGCTACAGCAGCGTCCACCGGAGCAGTTGGAAAATGACGATGCAAGTGAAGGCCGCGATGGGCACCGTGAGCACCCAGTACATCACGATCTTGCCGAGCACGCGAAAATCAACGGCCGCGAAGCCGCGCGCCAAGCCGACGCCGACCACCGAACCCACGGCCGCGTGGGTCGTGGAGACCGGCATGCCCAGGTTCGAGGCCATGAGCACGGTCGTGGCCGCGCCGAAGTCCACGGCGAAGCCGCGCGTGTTGGTCAGCGTGGTGATCTTCTCGCCCACCGTGGCCATGACCTTGTGGCCGAGGAGGGTGATGCCCGCCGCAATGCCCAGGCCGCCGAAGATGAGCATCCACAGCGGCATCTCGGCCGTGGAGATCAGGGAATGGTCCTGCGCGATGATCCAGATGGCAGCCACCGGGCCGATGGCGTTGGCCACGTCGTTGGCTCCCTGGGCCAGGGCCACGTAGCACGAGGTGCCGATCTGCATGCGGCGGAACAATTCCTCCACGGCCTCGGGGCCGCGCTCCACGTCGGGCAGGAGCCGTCTCGTCACGTAGCGCCCCACGGCCCACACGCCGAGCGCGACCGTGAAGGTCAGGCCGAGCGAGCTTGCCAGCGACAACCCCAGGTTTTTGCCGAAGGGGGTCTTGTAGAGGAACGACAACCCGACCAGGGACACTGTCAGGGCCAGCCAGATGGGAGCCCATTTGCGGGCCTGGGCTATGAAGTGCGGCAGGCCCAGGATATACTTGCGAATGTGAGAGAAGATCAGGAAGGCGATCAGCCCGCCGAAGAAGGGCGAGATGATCCAGGACATGACGATGCCGACCATCTTCACCCAGTTTACCACGTCCGGTCCTCCGGCCACGAAGCCGAATCCCATGATGCTGCCCACGATGGAGTGGGTGGAGGAGACTGGCAAGGCCGTGAGCGTGGCCGTGAGCATCCATAGCCCTGCCGAGATCAGGGCGGCAAGCATGCCGAGCATGAGCACGCGTTCGTCGTGGATCATGTCCGGGTTGATGATCCCGCGCGATATGGTGGCCGTGACGTTGGAACCGAGAAAAACCGCGCCCACGAAGTTGAGCGCGGCCGCGATGAAGACGGCCTGCTTGACCGTGATGGCCTTCGACCCCACGGCCGAGGCCATGGAGTTGGCCACGTCGTTGGCCCCGAGATTGAAGGCCATGAGCAGCCCGCCGCCAAGGGCGAGAATCAGGACAAGGGTGGAAAGTTCCATGTATTGTGCCGGGTTACAGGGTTGCCGGGTTGCCCTCCCGCCGGGCGAGCCCGGCGGTCGGCCTTCTCTAGAGACTTTTCACGCGACTGTCAAAATCGTAACCTGATCGTAACAAATGACTTGTACTCATCGTTACTTTAACCGTTCCAGGTGCGAACCATGCCCACGATGTCCTTGCGTCTTCGCCTCCTGCTCTGGTTCTGGGGCCTCCTTCTGGCCGGTCTGGCACCGCTGTATCTGTCCATGGGCGGAGCCATCCAGTCCGACTTGCACAAGAACGCGCGCGAGCGCGCCCTGCTCCTGCTCGACGCCTCCTGCTGGCTTGTGGAGACACAGCCGTCCTTTTCTTCCGAGGACCGGTTCGACGAATGGCTGACGGGCCTGGGCGGCCGACTGGGCGTCCGCCTGACCTATGTCGCGCAGGGTCGCGTGGTCGCGGACAGCGAAGTGGTCTTTTCCGATTTGCCGTCCCTGGAGCATCACGGCTCCCGGCCCGAAATACTGGCCGCGACGCGCGGCGAAACCGGCGAGGACACCCGCCGCAGCGCCACAGTAGCCCGCGACCTGATCTACGTGGCCCGCGCCTGCGCCGTGCCTGGCGTGGCCGAGGGCGGCACCCTGCGCGTGGCCCTGCCCGTGGCCGAACTCTCGGACCGCGTGGCCGCGCTCAAACAGCGCCTGTTGCTCATCCTTTTTGGCGGGCTCGTGATTTCGGCCCTGCTCGCGCTGCTGGCCACGCGCGGTCTCATGGTCTCCATCCGTGAGCTTTCGGACATGGTCACGGCCATCGGGCGCGGGGCCTATGATCGTCGTGTGCGCGTCTACTCGGGCCGCGAGTTCGCGCCCCTGGTCGAGGCGGTCAACGCCATGGCAGCCGACATCGAGCGCCATGTCGGGGTTGTGGAGGAGCAGGGCGCGCAGTTGCAGGCGCTCTTCAACGGCCTCTCCGAGGGCGTGATGACCGTGGACGCCAAGGGCCGGGTGGTTTCCGTGAATCCGGCCTTCCTGCAGATGTTTCCCGAGGCGCGGGAGGCCCAGGGCAAGGCCGTGATCGAGGTCACGCTGCAGGCCGAACTCGGCCGTGCCGTGACCAATATCCTGGCCCGCGAGCCTGGCGGCAGGCCTGCGCGTCTTCTCATGAACGTGAACAGCCGCGAACTGGAGGCGCGCATCGAGGCCTACGTCGACGCACGGGGCGAGCGCCGAGCCGTGGTCGTGGTCCAGGACCAAAGCCGCCTGCGCCGCCTGGAGCAGATGCGCCGCGACTTCGTGGCCAACGTCAGCCACGAGTTGCGTACTCCCCTGACCTCGATCAGGGGCTACGCCGAGACCCTTGCGGACCTCCCGCCCGAGCGGGAGGCCGAGCGCGGACGTTTTCTGTCCATCATCCAGAAGAACGCGGACCACATGAGCCGCATGGTGGAGAGCCTGCTGGCCCTGGCGCGCTGGGAAAACAGCCAGCCCGGCGCGCGCGCTGTGCCCGTGGATGCGCGGACCCTGATCGACGAGGCGTTGGCCATGCTCAGGCCCGAGGCCGAGAAGAAGGGCGTGCGGCTGCTGGCCGACGTGCCCGCCGACCTGCCCCGGCCGCTGGCCGACGCGGCAGGGCTGGCCGACGTGCTGCGAAACGTCCTGGACAACGCGGTCAAGTACAGTCCCAGGGACGGCGAGGTCCGCATCTCGGCGCGCGGCTCCGAGGACCGTGTGGTCTTCCGTGTCGAGGACCAGGGGCCGGGCATCCCCGCCCATGCCAGGGACAGGGTTTTTGAACGATTCTACCGCGTGGGCGACGGGCCGGGGAAAAAGGATGGCGGCGCGGGTCTGGGGCTGGCCATCTGCCGCAACATCCTGGCGGCGCTTGGCGGAACCATCCGCGCGGAGAGCCCCCTGTCCGACGGCAAGGGCACGGCCTTCGTCTTCGACTTGCCGCGCGCCTAGCCAAACTGGGCGTGCGCGGCGTGAAAATTCCGCGATGGCGGCGTTGCCGCGAAGAATCCAGATCCTCGCGTATTTCAAATACTCGAGGATCCGGCGCTTTCGCGGTAACGCGGCAGATGACGTCTTTTCAGCGGTCCAAAGTCCCCCGAATCAGGCTTTCAGCGCCTGATCGAGATCAGCCAGGATGTCGTCCACGCTCTCAAGCCCCACGGAGATGCGGATCATGTCCGCTGACACGCCCGCCTTGGCCAGTTCGGCCTCGTTGAGTTGCGAGTGCGTGGTGCTGGCCGGATGAATGACCAGGGTCTTGGCGTCCAGGATGTTGGCCAGGTGCGAACAGAGCTTGACCGACTCGATGAAGCGCACGCCCGCCTCGCGGCCGCCCGAAAGCCCGAAGCCGAAGACCGCGCCCGGACCGAGCGGAAAATACCGCCCGGCGCGCTCGAAATCCGGATGCGAGGGCAGCCCCGCGTAGCGCACCCAGGACACGGCCGGGTGCTTCTCCAGAAATTCAGCGACCTTCTGGGCGTTTGCCGTGTGCGTGCGGGCACGCATGGGCAGGGTCTCCACCCCTTGCAACACCAGGAAGCTGTTCATGGGCGCGATGCACGCGCCCACGTCGCGCAGCATGCTGGTGCGCAGCTTGAGGATGAAGGCCGGGCAGCCCGTTGAGCCGTCGGGCAGATCGCAGAAGGTCGTGGTGAAGACCAGCCCGTGGTAGGCGGGATCGGGTTCGCTCAACTCCGGGTAGCGGCCCGAGGTCCAGTCGAAGCGGCCCGAATCGACGACCACGCCGCCGATCGCCGTGCCGTGGCCGCCGATCATCTTGGTCAACGAATAGACCGCGATGTCCGCGCCGTGCTCGAAGGGATTGAAGAGCGGCGGCGGGCTCACGGTGTTGTCCACCATGAAGGGCAGCCCGTGGTCGTGGGCCACGGCCGCGATGGCCGCGAGGTCGTCCACGTTGCAACTCGGGTTGCCGATGGATTCGGTGTAGAGGAAGCGTGTCTTGTCGTCGATGGCCTTGGCGAAATTCGCCGGGTCCGAGGAGTCCACGAAACGGGCCTCGATGCCGAAACGCCTGAGCGTGTTGGCGAAGAGAGTGTGCGTGCCGCCGTAGAGGTTCGAGCCGGTGACGAAATTCTGGCCCGAGGCGGCGATGGTGCACACGGCGTTGAAGATCGCGGCCATGCCCGAGGAGGCGCAGCAGGCTCCTGCCGCGCCGTGCATGGCTGATAGCCGGTTCTCCAAGACCTCGGTGGTCGGGTTCATGATCCGCGTATAGATGTATCCCGGCGTCTTCAGGGCGAACAGGTCCGCCGCGTGGGCCGCCGAGTCGAATGTGTAGGACGTCGTCTGGTAGATGGGCACGGCGCGCGAACGAGTGGCGCAATCGGGCGTGTGCCCGGCGTGCAGGGCCAGGGTTTCCGGGGCTTGAGCGTTTTTCATGATTCTCTCCCGTGGTCGCATTTCAGACTACTTTGGTCTGATATGGTGGGTATATTGAAATAAAACGTGCTCCCTTGTCCAGCCCGACTTTCGGCCCAGATGTGCCCGCCGTGCCGCTCCACGATCTGGCGGCTGATGGCCAGGCCGAGGCCGGTTCCCTTGGGACGCCCGGTGAGCGGGTCGCCCGCCTGCACGAACTTGTCGAATATCCGTTCCAAAAATTCCTCGGGGATTCCCTCGCCCGTATCGCTCACGCTGATGAGCACATGTTCGCTGCCTGCCCAGGCCTCGCAGCTCACCTTGCCCCCCTTGCCCGTGAACTTCACGGCGTTGGAGAGCAGGTTGACCACGACCTGCATGAGCCGGTCCGCATCGCCCGCCACCCGCGGCAGGTCGGAAGGCACGAAGATGTCGAGGGGCACGTCCGCCTCGTGGAAGAGCGACTCCGTAGCCTGAACCGCTCTGGTCAGGACGTTCCCGAGGTCCACGGCTTCGCAGACGAAATCCACGCGGCCGCTCTCCAGCCTGGAGAAGTCGAGCAGATCGTCGATGAGCCCGGAAAGACGATGGCTCTCCAGGATGATGATGTCCAGGTTCTCCAGTATCTGCCCAAGGGAACGCGCGGCCGCCTGGTTTTCCTGGGCCAGGGGCGCGACGTTTCGCCCGAGCTGCTTGACGATGATCTGGGCGAAGCCGCGCACGGCCGTGAGCGGAGTGCGCAACTCGTGCGAGACCACGGACAGGAATTCGGTCTTGGCGCGGCTGGCCTCCTCGGCCAGATCCCTGGCCGCGCGGAAGCGCTGCTCGGCGTCCTTGTGTTCGCGCACGGCCTCCTGCAAGAGAGCGTTGGCCGCGGTCAGTTCCATCGTGCGTTCCTGTACGCGGCGTTCAAGCTCCGCCTTGGCTTTCTCCACCTCGCGCCGCGCTTCCACCTGGGCGGTCACGTCGCGGCAGGCCACGATGGCATACTTGCGGTCGCCGAAATTGACCACGCGCACATTGGCTTCGAGCGGCGGCGCAGGGCGGCCATCGATGACCAGGCGCGAAGCCTCAGTGTCCAGAGGGACCAACCCCCGGCCCTTGACCAGGGCCCGACGCAGCCGCGAGGCGCCTTTCGGCGTCAGCAGTGAATCCACGAGTCGGCCCACGAGCCTCTCGCGCCGCGCGCCCAGCGTGTCCGCCGCACCCGAGACGTCCACCACATGGCCGGTCTTGCCGTCCACGAGCAGGATGGTGTCGCTGCTCTGGTCGAGCAGGGCGCGGAAGCGCTCCAATTCGGCCAGCCTGCTTTGCAACTCGGGATAGTAGCTCTTGCGGCCCGAAGTCTCGCCCAGGCCCATGAGCCTGGCCCGGGCAGTGGCCCTTTCGTCCTCGTCAGAGAGCCTTGGCATATATCTCCGCCAGTTCCTTTTCGCCCATGGCGCGGGGGTTGGTGAGCAGGCAGGGGTCGGCCGCGGCCTTGGCCGCCAGGGCGGGCAGATCCTCGGCGCGCACGCCAAGCGACCCGAGCGTCTCCGTCGCCCCCACCTTGCTCTTGAGCGCGCGTATGGCCGCGACCATGTGTTCCCTGGCCTCGTCCTGAAGCGCGCCCTCGGGGATTTCGGCCCCCATGGCCCGGCCGATGGCCGTATAGCGATCCGGCGCGGCCTCGAAATTGTAGGCCATGACATGATCGAGCAAAATGGCGTTGCAGCGGCCGTGCGGCAGGTCCAGAAAGCCGCCCAGGGAATGGGCCATGGCGTGCACCGCGCCCAGGATGGCGTTGGAAAAGGCCAGACCGGCGAAAAGGCTGCCGAGCATCATCTTGCCGCGCAGGGGGATGTTCGTGAGGTCGTCCGTCACCTTTGGCAGATATTTCGCGATCAGGCGCACGGCCTCGATGGCATGCAGATCGGTCATGGGCGAGGCCGCGTTGGAGACGTAGGCCTCGATGGCGTGCGTCAGGGCGTCCAGGCCGGTGTCCACGCTCAGGTCGCGGGGCATGGTGGTCGTCAGCACCGGATCCACCAGGGAGACGTCAGGCACCGTGGATTTGCTAACGATGGCTATCTTCACCTGCCGGGCCGTGTCGTTGATGATGGCGAACTGCGAGACGTCGGCCGAAGTTCCGGCCGTGGTGGGGATGCAGATCAGGGGCGGGCAGGGCCGGTCCACCTTGTCCACGCCCTCGAATTCCAGGATGTGCCTGCCCGTGGCGGCCACGATGCCGATGCCCTTGGCGCAGTCCATGGGGCTTCCGCCGCCGACCACCACGATGGCGTCGCAGCCCTCGTCCGCGTAGATGGCCGCGCCGCGCATGACCTCGCTTTCGCGGGGGTTGGGCGTCACGCCGAGAAACGTCACGGGCGCGATTCCCGATTCGGCCAGGGTCTCCTCCACGCGCGTGGTCCAGCCCGCCTCGTCCACGCCGGGGTCGCTGACCAGCATCACCCGGCGCGCGCCCAGGTTGGAGGCGTAACGCCCGGCGAGCCAGGCCGCGCCGGAACCGAAAACGTATTCCGGGGCCAGGAACTTGCGCAGTTCGAGAAACCCTTCGTCTCGTGACATGGCGTACCTCCTTGGCTTTTTTCGGGACGCGCGCGGACCGTATTTTCACATAATGGCTCCACACAGCGACAAAATCAATAATTTTGCCAGACTGCCCAGCCTCCCCCGGCCTTTCGGCCTTGGCCTTGACAACAAAATCGCGTACAGGAAAACAGCGTTTCTCACGACAGTTTCTCACGACAGGCACCCATGGACGACACCTTCCCCACCTTGTTCGCACCGGCCCGCCGCGCCGACTCGACCGACCTGCTCCGTCAGTACGAGGCATTCAAGGACTACCACTGCACGGAGATGGTCAACTCCTTGCCTTCGCTCGTGGTGGTGCTGAACGCCACGCGCCAGATCGTCTTCGCCAACAAGAGCCTGCTCGACCTCGTGGGCGCGACCGACGTGAAGGACATCCTCGGCCAACGGCCGGGCGAGGTTTTGGGCTGCGTGCACGCCAAAGACACGGATGGCGGCTGCGGCACGTCGAGCTTCTGCCAGGAGTGCGGGGCCGTGCGGGCCATCCTGAAGAGCCTGGACGGCGTGCGCGAGACGCAGGAATGCAGCATGCTGCGCACGAACAGGGGGATATTCGAGGCGCTCGACCTTTTGGTCACGGCCGTGCCATTCTCCCTCTCGGGCGAAAACTTTACGGTCTTCTCGGTCATCGACATCAGCCACCAGAACCGCCGCCGCGCCCTGGAGCGCATCTTTTTCCACGACATCATGAACACGGCCGGGGGGCTGAAGGGGCTCTTGGAGATGCTGCGCGACGAGGTGCCGCCGCACCTGCGCGAGGACGTGGGCGTTTTGCACGTCTCCTTCGAGCGCATGCTCGACGAGATCGCCAGCCAACGCGAACTGATGGCCGCGGAATCGGGCGAGCTGGTGGTCCGCTCTATGATGCTCAAGTCCACGGACGTGCTGCAGTCGCTCGCGGGCGTCTACGCCCGGCACGACTCGGGCCGGGGCAAGCGGCTCGGGCTTTCGCCGGACACGGACGTGGTCTGGCTGGAGACCGACTACACGCTTCTTTCGCGGGTTATGGGCAACATGGTCAAGAACGCGCTGGAGGCCACGGATGCGGGCGGGCTGGTGGAACTCGGCTGCACGGACGAGGGCGAGCGGGTGGCCTTCTGGGTCAGGAACGCGCAGATCATGGACGACTCCACGCGGCTGAACGTGTTCAAGCGCTCTTTCTCCACCAAGGGCACGGGCCGGGGCCTTGGCACCTACTCCATGAAACTTCTGGGCGAGCGTTATCTGGGCGGCGAGGTTTCCTTCCTCTCCGAGCATGGCAAGGGCACGGTCTTCACCCTGCGCCTGCCCCTGCGTCGCGAGTAGCGTCCAGCGCTGCACGGCAAGCGCGCCGCGCGGCAGGTTGCCTGGCCGCGCGGCGCGCTTTCGTTTCAAGCCCCCTGGAGCTTTCGGCAAGCTCCTTTCTCGACTGCCTACTAGGCCTGCTTCATTTCACGGATCAGCTTGCGCAATTCCGACGCCTGACGCGCCAAGTCCGAAACGGCCTGGGCCGACTGCCCCATGGCGTCGGACGTCTCGATGGAGATGCGGTTGATGTCTTCCACGGCGCGGTTGATTTCCTCGCTGGCCGAGGATTGCTCCTCGGAGGCGGTGGCGATGGCCCGTACCTGATCCGCCGAGGTCTCTACCAGGCTCACTATCTCGACCAACGCCTCGCCCGAAGTGCGCGCCAGGGCCGTGGCCTGCTCGATGGCGTCCGCGGCCTGCTCCACGCTGGAGATGCTCTGCCTCGTGCCCTGCTGGATGCCGTTGATGGCCTCGCCCACTTCCTTGGTCGCGGCCATGGTTTTCTCGGCGAGCTTGCGCACCTCGTCCGCGACCACGGCGAAACCGCGCCCGGCATCTCCCGCGCGGGCGGCTTCGATGGCCGCATTCAGGGCCAACAGGTTGGTCTGGTCGGCGATGTCCGAAATCACGTTCATGATCTGGCCGATGCCCTCGGCCTGTTTGCCAAGTCCCGACATGTTTCCCTTGAGCCGGGCGGCTTGCTCCTCCACCTGACCGATGGCCGACACGACCTGCGTGACCACCTCGGACCCGCTTTGGGCCTGCTCGCGCGCCTGATCGGCGCTTTCGGCCGCCTGGGCCGCGCTCTTGGCAACCTCCAAAACCGTCGCGTTCATCTCCTCCATGGCCGTGGCCGTCTCCCCGGCGCGATCCTTCTGCATCTCCGCGCCCCGGCTGGATTGCTCCACCTGCGCCGAAAGCTGCTCCGAGGACGAGGTCACGATCTCGACCACTTCCTCAAGGCGCGCGGCGGCCTCCAGGATGGCCGCGCGGCCCTCCTCGGCCCGCTGCGACGCCTCCTCGGCCTCGCGCATGGCCGCGGCCGCGCGCTCCGCCTCGGCGGCTGCCTCGCGGCTTTTTCTGTCCGCCTCGCGGATTTTCTCCTTGAGGGAATCGACCATGGCGCGCAGTCCATCGGCCAGCTTGCCGATCTCGTCCTTCTGGCGGATGTCGAGCGTCGCGTCGTAGTCGCCATCCTGCACGCGCTGCGAGAACTCAAGGGTCTTGGCCATGGGCCGCACGATGGAGATGCCGATGGCGAAGGCCACGAGCAGTCCCAATCCCACGGTGGCGCCGCCGCCGTAGGCGATGATCGACTCGGCGAGCTTTTCCTGGCGCTGCACCTCGGACGTACGTGAATCGAGCCTCGCGTTTTCGTCCGCGATGATGTCCACCAGGAGCGAACGCATCTCGTCCATGAGATGCTTGCCTGTCGCCCGGGCAACCACGGACGCCAGGCTCTCGAACATCATGGAGCCCTCGTTGACCTGGCGGCGCATGGCGATCTGGGACTCGGCGGTGTTGGCGATCCATTGCTCGGCGTCGCGCTCCAGAACAGCCAGCCGGTCTTGGTGCTCCGGGTAGTTCGCCGTGAGCCGCTTGATCTCGGCCAGGGCTATCTGATAGTCGCGCCGCCCCGCGACGTAGGGTTCGAGGAAGGCCTCGTTGCCGGTGATGACGAACCCCCGGACGCCAGACTCCTTGCTCAGGAGGGCGGTGACGATGTTCTCGGCCTGGTTGAGCACCCTGACCGAACGCATGTTCATGTCCGTGGCCCTACCCAGGCGATCGAGGCTCTGATAGCTGACGACCATGATGATCGAAAACAGAACGAAGATGACGCCGAACCCCACGCCGAGCTTGGTCCTGAATCGCAGATCGCCTATGTTCATGTTCAACCCCCTGTCGTGATGACGTTTTTCCGTTCTCCCGCAGGACGTCCCCCCACGCGAAGCCCCCAACTCCGCCCGGCGCAGATTTCCTCTGCTTTTTCCACCGCCCGCCTTGCCTGCGCGGCAACACGGCGCTGCGAAATGAACATGAGATGTAAAAATCAAGTCATTTAATGCACATAATGTTGCGTTTGTGCAATCAACCCCAGAAACGGCCCCCGCCGGACCGCAGAGGCCCCCAACTCGTTTTAATAGTTTACATAATCCAAGTCGTATCCAATATTTCCGGTCATTTCGGGGCGTTGTCGTTTAAGGTGATTTTCATGTGTTTTCCCTGATAATCCCACCGGTTCAGAGCCGTTTTGTAAAAACACTGAAGTTTATATTAATTTTTTGTAACCAACTTGGAAATGAGCTTGGCTGACACGCGGATACGTTCATTTGACTTTAAGGTGTTCCGTCTCGCCCCCTTGTCCCCACGGCTTACGAAGCCTTGAGCTTGTTCATGAATTGTTCAACCAACAAAGTATTTGTATCTTCACCCTGTGCCTGCCCCTGCGCCGCGAGTAACCAGCGCCCTTGCGGCCCGCTGTCGCGGCGGCTATTGTCGCGATGGAGGAACCGCGATGGCCGAATCCTGCGACCTTCTCGTCCGTGCCGATTTCGTCCTGACCCAGGACGACGAGCGCACGGTGCTGCCCGGCGCGGCCCTGGCCGTCAGGGACGGGCTCGTGGCGGCACTCGGCCCTGCCGAGCGCCTGGAAGAATCCTTTGCGCCCGCGCGGCGCATCGACCTCGGCGCGGCCCTGGTCATGCCTGGGCTCGTCAACGCCTGCACGAACGCGGGTATGACCGTGTTCCGGGGGTTGCCCGGCAACGACGCAAAAAACCCCGCGACGAGCATTCTTCACGATCCCAGGGCCGCGACGATCGCCGCGCGCATCGCCTGCGCCGAGATGATCCGTACCGGAACGACCTGCTTCGCCGACGTTTTTGCTCCAGCCGAGGTCGTGCTCGTTGCGGCCGACGAATCGGGGCTTCGCTGCGTGGCGGGCGGACTTCTCGATCCCGACGCGAATGGCGACATGGAAGGCGCAATGGAGCACCCACGCCTGCGCCGTCTTGTCACGGCCCCGGACATGGCGATGGCCGCGCCCGGCGAGTTGGAGGCTGCCTTCGCCCTTTCGCGCGAATGCGGTTGTCTTTTCGTCGTCCGCACGGCCGTAAGCGCGCGTGCAACGACCGCCTTCGCGGCCCGGCACGGCGTGCGGCCCCTGGAGTTCTTGCGTAGGCAGGGAATGCTGGCCGCGAACACGCTGCTCACGCACTGTGCGGATATCTTGCCTGAGGAGATCGAAATCCTGGCCGCAAGCGGCGCGGCCGTGGTCCACTGCCCCAGGGCCGACGCCAGGCGCGCCGTCGGCTTCGCTCCGGTGAGGAGCATGCTCGAAGCGGGAGCGCGGCTGGCGCTTGGTACGGGCTCCCCGCGCGATGCGGGCGACCTGAACATGTTCGGCGAGATGAACGCGGCCGCGCTCATGCACAAGGCTCACCTGCACGACCCCATGGCCGTGCGCGCGGACATGGCCCTGGACATGGCCACGCGCGGCGGCGCGGACGCGCTCGGTTGGCCGGGGCTTGGCCGCCTCGCGCCCGGCTCTCCCGCCGACTTCATGGCCCTGGATCTGACGCGGCCCGGCCTCATGCCGCTGCTCAATCCCGTCTCGCAGGCCGTCTACGCGGCCACGGGCCACGAGAACGTGCTCACGGTCTGCGCGGGCCGCGTGCTCTTCGAGCGCGGACGTTTCACGACCATCGATCATGCCGCCCTGGCCGCCGAGGCGGCGGAACTGGCGGCCCTGGCGCGCTCGCACGCGGGCTGAGGCGCATGGAACCCGGCGTTTAGCGCTTGCCTTGTGCGCTCGGATTGCCCCTCGACCCGTTTTATGCCAATGAACCAGGGAAGGAAGCCGCCATGTCCGTCGAAACCCGTCGTCTGATCGCCGCAATCACGCCCATCTTGCAGCGCAACCGCGTGGTTTCGGCTGCGCTCTTCGGCTCCGTTGCGCGCGGCGAGGCGCGGCCGGACAGCGACCTCGACCTGCTGGTGGAGTTCGCGCCGGATGTTGATCTGCTCGACGCGGCCGGCCTCAAGCTGGAGTTGGAGGAACGGCTGGGTCGCCCCGTGGACCTCGTCTCTCGCCGCTCGCTCAAGCCCCGTCTTGCCCCAAACATCCTGGCGGATTGCGTGCCCATCCTATGATCCGCGACCGGCACGTCCATCTCCAGGACATCCTCGACAGCATCGACGCCATCGCCGACTACACGAACGGTATCTCCCACGCGGACTTCCTGGCCGACGCCAAAACTCAGGACGCGGTCTTGCGCCGCATCGAAATCATCGGCGAGGCCACGGGGCGCCTGATGCACGACGGACATGCCGAAAGCCATCCCGAAATTCCCTGGGCGCGGATGAAGGCCATGCGGAATCTGATCATCCACGACTACGATTCCGTCGACCTCGAGCTCGTCTGGAACCTCGTCGAAAAAAGACTTCCCGAGCTACGCGCACAGATCGTTTCGCTGTTCGAGGACGATTGACGAGACCACTATTGCAACCCGCCTTTCTGGCGCGTTCGCACGCGGGCTGAACGGCTTTTCTTCCTCGCGATTCGCGGCTATACACCCCAAAGCAGAATTCAGGAGGGAACGCGATGAACCTGCGCGAACATATCCGTGACATTCCCAACTACCCCAAGGAAGGCATCGTCTTCTTCGACATCACGCCGCTGCTTTCCAGCCCCAAGGCCTTCCGTTTCGCCGTGGACCAACTCGCCGAGAAGTTCGGCAGCCGGGGCGCCACCAAGATCGCGGCCGCCGAGGCGCGCGGCTTCATCTTCGCCGCGCCGCTGGCCTACACCATGGGCCTGCCCTTCGTGCCCATGCGCAAGCCTGGCAAGCTGCCTTACCGCACCATGTCCGTGACCTACGACCTGGAATACGGCACCGACACGCTGTGCATGCACGTGGACGCCATCGAGCGCGACGACAAGGTGCTGATCATCGACGACCTGCTCGCCACCGGCGGCACGGTCAACGGCATGATAAAAATCGTGGAGCAGGCCGGAGCATCGGTGGCGGGCCTGGGCTTCGTCATCGAACTCGGCTTTCTGCCCGGCGGTCAGATCCTGCGCGAGGCGGGTTTCGATCATACCTGCCTTTTGAACATTACGTAACAGACCGCCCCAAGAGCACCATCTGCTGCGTTGCCGCGGAAAGTTCAAATCCTCGCGTACTTTGGAGTACGCGTCGGCCTTGAACTTTCCTTGCGCCTTGCATCTGGCGCTCTTTGAACGGCCTGTGAAGTGGAGTCCATCAACTACCTTCCAGGGGAGAGACACGGCATGTCCATCATCGGCATCATCGGCGGCAGCGGCCTGGACGACCCGGACATCCTGAAGAACACGCGCGACATCGAGGCGCACACACCCTACGGCCAGCCCAACTCCACCCTGCGCAAGGGCGAGATCGAGGGCCGCGAGGTCATCCTTTTAGCCCGCCACGGACGCACGCACACACATCCGCCGAGCCAGGTCAACTACCGCGCCAACATCTGGGCTCTCAAGGAGGCCGGTTGCACAGCGATCCTGGCGACCACGGCCGTGGGCTCGCTGCGCGAGGAGATCGACCGCGGCCACTTGGTGATCCTGGACCAGTTCATCGACTTCACGCGACGGCGCGAGTTGACTTTCCACGACCGCTTCGAGCCGCACGCGCCCATCCACACGCCCATGGCCGACCCCTTCGACGCGCGCCTGCGTGGGCTCTTGAATCTGGCCTGCCGCAAGCTCGGCTATCCCTACCACGAGAAAGGCACGGTGGTGACCATCGAGGGACCGCGCTTCTCCACGCGCGCGGAGTCAAACGTCTTCCGGCTGTGGGGGGCGGACGTGATCAACATGTCCATCGCCCCGGAATGCGCCCTGGCCAACGAGGCGGGCATTCCCTACGCGGCCGTGGCCATGTCCACGGATTACGACTGCTGGAAGACCGACGAGGAGCCCGTGACCTGGGACGAGATCCTGCGCATCTTCCGCCAGAACGCCGATCGCGTGACCTCGGTGCTGCAGGAGGCCATCCGAGGCCTCTAGCAGACGGTCCCAAAAGCGCCATCTGCGGCGTTGCAGCCTCTCTCCCGTGCGCGCTTCTCTCCATTGCCTTTGCAGCCGGGCGTGCTACAAAGACGAAAACCGTGGAGGACAATCATGGGCATCGTCTGGTTTTTGCTGATCGGCCTGTGCGCCGGGTGGCTGGCTGGCAAGATCATGCGCGGCGGCGGTTTCGGGCTTTTCGGTAACCTCGCCGTGGGCGTGGTGGGCGCGCTTTTGGGTGGTTTTCTCTTCTCCTTGCTCGGCATCACAGCCTACGGTCTGCTCGGCAGCCTCGTCACGGCCACAGCCGGAGCAGTGGTCCTGATCTGGCTGGTGAGCAAAATCAAGGCCTGAGTCCGGGCTCTGACGAGGCGCTGCGCGACGCGGATTTCGTGCCTTCCGCTTCCGTCGGCCAGCGGTGTGGCCGCTTGCCAAGGGCTGGCACGGCGCGTATCCTTTATGTCTTATTTCTCGCTAAGGAGTTGCCATGCGATTTGCCGTCATCGGCGCCGGAAGCTGGGGCACGACCCTGGCCGATCATCTCGCCAAAAACGGACACGAAGTCCGGCTGTGGGTACGCGAGGCAGAGCTTCTGGCCGCCATCCGCTCCACCGGGGAAAACACCTGGTACATGCCGGGCGTGAAACTCAACGAAAACGTCCACGCCTCGCAGGACGCCTCGCAGGTCGCTTCGGGAGCCGAACACTTCCTCTTCGCCGTGCCGAGCCAGTTCTTCCGGGGCGTGCTCCAGAACATCAAGCCCCTGTTGCCCAAAAAGCCCGTCATCGTCTGCGCCTCCAAGGGCATCGAGCTGGGCACCCTGGCCACCATGTCCATGGTCGTGGAAGAGACTCTCGCCTCCATCAAGCCCCGCTTCGCCATGCTCTCCGGGCCGAGCTTCGCCTTCGAGGTCATGCGTGAGATGCCCACGGCCGTGGCGCTTGGCTGCGGCAGCAAGAAGCTCGGCAAGGAGCTTCAGGCCGAGCTCTCCAGCCCCACCTTCCGCGTCTACATGAACGAGGATTACCGGGGCGTGGAACTGGGTGGCGCGATCAAAAACGTCATCGCCATCGCGGCGGGCATCTCGGACGGCCTGGGCTTCGGTTCCAACGCCCGCGCCGCGCTCATCACGCGCGGCCTGGCCGAGATGACGCGCCTGGGCCTGGCCATGGGCGCCAAGCCCCAGACTTTCATGGGTCTCTCGGGCATGGGCGATCTGGTGCTGACCTGCACCGGCGAGCTCTCGCGCAACCGCCAGGTGGGCCTGCGCCTGGGTAAGGGCCAGAAGCTCCTGGACATCCTCGACTCCATGAAGATGGTCGCCGAGGGCGTGAAAACCACCGAGGCCGTGTACCAACTCGGCCAGCGTCACGACGTGGAACTGCCCATCACGGACATGGTCTACAAGGTGCTCAACGAGAATAAGGATCCCTCCGAGGCCGTGCGTGAACTCATGACACGGGCGCTCAAGGAAGAAGCGTAGAAACGCCAGGAGGAGGCGCTGCCTCCTCCTGATCTCCTTCACCAGGGGGCTCTTCAGCCCCCTGGCCTCCACGATTCACTTTAAAGCCATCGTCGACAGGGCCTACGCCGGTGCGGCGGGGTGCGGGCTAAGCCCCGCTTCAGCGTCAACGGAGGCGAGTTCGGGAATCTCGGCGTCGTCGAGGGCGTCGCCCTTGGTTCCGGCGGCGGCGCGGATGGTCCGGGTCAGGCGGTCGAGGTCGGCGGGCTCGGCGACGCCAAGCTCGGCCAGCTTGGCGCGCACGGCCGCGTTGCCGCTCTTCTTGCCCAGGGCGATGCGTCGGGTCAGGCCGAGCGTTTCGGGCGGAAAAGGCTCGTAGAGCGAGGAGCATTTGTACTGGGCGTCGGCGTGCAGCCCGGACTCCACCCAGAACAGGCGCTCGCCGACCACGGGCGCATGGGGCGGGACGCGCTCGCCGAGCGTTTCGGCCACTGTCGCGCACAGCGGCGCGAGGGCGGCGAGGTCGTAGCCCGCGCCGCGCCTGAGCGAGAGGTAGGCGGCGAGCCGCTCCGTGGCCGCGATGCCCGCGCGCTCGCCGATGCCGAGCGCCGCGCAGTCGGCAAAGGCCGCGCCCGCGTCGAGCGCGGCCAGGGCGTTGGCCGTGGCCAGGCCGAAATCGTCGTGGCAGTGCACGGCCACGGGGATGCAAAGCGCGTTTACGAAGCGCCCGACGAGCGCGGTCGTCTCGCCCGGCGAGAGGATGCCCACGGTGTCGGACAGGCGCACCCGCGCCGCGCCCTCGTCCTGCGCCAGCCTGGCCACGTCGAGCGCGAAATCCGGATCGGCGCGGCTCGCGTCCTCAAGGCCCACGGAGATATAGGCCGCGCCGAGCGCGCGGGCATGGCGCAAGAGCCCGGTCAGTCGGTTCAGGATGTCGGCGCGCGTGGTTTTAAGGCGCTTTTCGATGTGCGCGTCGGACACGGGCAGCCCCAGGCAGACCCGGTGCGGCCGCATGGACAGGGCGAGTTCGAGGTCTGGCTTTCGCGCGGCGCACCACACGGACACGGCCCGGCCGCGCCCCTCGGCGTCGAACATGGCGCGGGCGCGCGCCACGAGCGCGGGCGTGTCGGGACAGCGCCCCGCGCAGCCCGCCTCGATCTCCTCCACGCCCACGGCCGCGACGCGGTCGAGCACGGCGTGCTTGGCCTGGGCGCTGAAATACGCGCCGAAGCGCTGTTCGCCCTCGCGCAGGGTCGAGTCGATGAGCATGCGTCCTCCTGGCGCGCGGATGCGCGTACGACGAACGGCTGCAAAATACATTCCTGCCAATTTATAGCCGAAAACAGGGTGTCGAAAAACTTCACTTCTTCACTTTTGTAAACTTTTCCCTTCACAATTGTAGGCCTCGTACGTCGTGGCCACGTTGCCGCCAGCACGAAAATCCCTTTTGTTTCGCTGCCTTGCTCCGCCGAGAAGGGTTTGGCACGGCCATTGCCCTATGGCCTTCAGAACGCAACCACACAAACCTTTTCACGGTTGACTGTTCCATACCCGAAGGAGGGATCACATGCGCAAGGTGGCTATTTACGGAAAGGGCGGCATCGGCAAGTCCACAACGACACAAAACACCGTGGCGGGCTTGGCCGAGATGGGCAAGAACGTCATGGTCGTGGGCTGCGACCCCAAGGCCGACTCCACGCGACTTCTCCTGGGCGGCCTGTCCCAGGCCACGGTGCTCGACACCCTGCGCGAGGAAGGCGAGGACGTCGAACTCGAAGACGTGTGTCTGCAGGGCTACGCGGGCACCACGTGCGTGGAGTCCGGCGGCCCCGAGCCGGGCGTGGGCTGCGCCGGACGCGGCATCATCACCTCCATCAACCTTCTTGAGCAGCTCGGCGCCTACAAGCAGGAAAAGGAACTGGACTACGTCTTTTACGACGTGCTCGGCGACGTTGTCTGCGGCGGTTTCGCCATGCCCATCCGCGAAGGCAAGGCCCAGGAGATCTACATCGTGGTCTCCGGCGAGATGATGGCCATGTATGCGGCCAACAACATCTGCAAGGGCATCGTCAAGTACGCGGACGCGGGCGGCGTGCGCCTGGGCGGACTGATCTGTAACTCGCGCAACGTGGACAACGAAAGGCAGATGATCGAGGAGCTGGCCAAGCGCCTGGGCACCCAGATGATCCACTTCGTGCCGCGCGAAAACCAGGTCCAGCGCGCCGAGATCAACAGAAAGACGGTCATCGACTTCTCGCCCGAACACCCCCAGGCCGACGAATACCGCACCCTGGCCAAGAAGGTCGATGAAAACAAGATGTTCGTCATCCCCACTCCCCTGGCCATCGAGGAGTTGGAGAAGCTGCTCATCGAATACGGCATCGCCAACTAGCGGCCGCGCGCGGACGCAACGGCGATCAACCATACGACAACGAACCTACGGAGAGAAGCGATGTTGAGCATGATTCGCGCCATCGTGCGCCCCGAGAAAGTGGACAATGTCCTGGCCTCCCTCATGGACGCGGGATTCCCGGCCGTGACCAAGTATGCCGTGGCGGGCCGCGGCAAGCAGCGCGGCATCAAGATCGGCGAAGTGACCTACGACGAGATCCCCAAGGTCATGCTGATGATCGTGGTGGACGACGCGGACAAGGAGTTCGTCATCAAGACCATCATGGGCACGGCGCGCTCCGGCGAGAAGGGCGCGTTTGGCGACGGCAAGATCTTCGTCTCGGGCGTGGAGTCCATGTACACCGTGTCCTCGGGCCTCATGGAGACGGCTTCGAGCAAGGTCGGAGTGTAAGGCCATGAAGGAAGTCGTCGCGGTCATCCGCATGAACATGATGAACGTCACCAAGCAGGCCCTGACCGAGGCGGGCGTGGACGCCTTTTTCGCGCAGGAAGCCCAGGGACGCGGCAAGGGACTCATCAACTCCGCGCTGCTCACGGGCGCCAAGCAGGGATACGAGGAAGCCGCCGAGATGCTCGGCGAGAAGGGCCGCCTCTACGCCAAGCGCGTGGTCACCGTGGTGGTGCCCGACGAGGACGTCGAGGACGTGGTCCAGGCCATCATGGCCGTGAACAGGACCGGCAAGCCCGGCGACGGCAAGGTCTTCGTCCTGCCCATGGCCGACGCCGTGCGCGTGCGCACGGCCGAGAAGGGCGAAAAGGCCATCCAGTAGGCCCGCCGGGACGACCAGACACCAATCTTTCAGACGCAGACGAGGGACATCCATGGCGACCAAGAGCAAAAAGCAAAAGAGCCTGACCCCCGACGAGGTGCGGCAGGAACTCATCAAGAAGTACCCGCCCAAGGTCGCGCGCAAGCGGGCCAAGCAGATCCAGGCCAACACCGGGGACGAGGCGAGCACGCCCGAGATACTCTCCAACGTGCGCACCATTCCCGGCATCATGACCATGCGCGGCTGCTCCTACGCGGGCTGCAAGGGCGTGGTGCTCGGCCCCACGCGCGACATCGTGAACATCACCCACGGCCCCATCGGCTGCGGATTCTACTCCTGGCTCACGCGGCGCAACCAGACCGAGCCGCCCACGCCCGAGTCCGAAAACTACATGACGTACTGCTTCTCCACGGACATGAACGAGAACGACATCGTGTTCGGCGGCGAGAACAAGCTCAAGCAGGCCATCCGCGAGGCCTACGACCTCTTCAAGCCGCGCGCCATCGCCATCTTCTCCACCTGTCCGGTGGGGCTCATCGGCGACGACGTGCACGCCGTGGCGCGCGAGATGAAGGAGACCCTGAACAAGGAGAACCCCGACCACTTCATCAACATCTTCGGCTTCTCCTGCGAAGGCTACAAGGGCGTCTCGCAAAGCGCGGGCCACCACATCGCCAACAACCAGATATTCACGCACGTCATCGGCCTCACCGACAAGCCCAAGGAAGGCAAGTACAAGATCAACATGCTCGGCGAGTACAACATCGGCGGCGACGCCTTCGTCATCGACGATCTGCTCGAACGCTGCGGCATCACGCTGGTCTCCACCTTCTCGGGCAACTCGTCGATCCACGATTTCGAGCGCGCCCACACCGCCGACCTGAACACCATCATGTGCCACCGGTCCATCAACTACGTAGCCGAAATGATGGAGATCAAATACGGCATCCCCTGGATCAAGGTGAACTTCATCGGCGCCAAGGAAAGCGCCAAGTCGCTGCGCAAGATCGCCCAGTACTTCGGCGACAAGGAGCTCATGGACCGCGTGGAGCAGGTCATCGCCGAGGAGATGCCCGCCGTGGAGGCCGCTCTGGCCTCCATCAAGCCCCGCACCGAAGGCAAGACCGCCATGCTCTTCGTGGGCGGATCGCGCGCCCACCACTATCAGGATCTCTTCTCCGAGATGGGCATGAAGACCCTGGCCGCGGGCTACGAGTTCGCCCACCGCGACGACTACGAAGGCCGCCGGGTCATCCCCTCCATCCAGGTGGACGCGGACTCGCGCAACATCGAGGAACTCGAGGTCTGTCCCGATCCCACGCGCTACGACAAGGAACTCGAAGCCAAGAAGAAGGCCCTTGAGGCCCAGGGCTACGAGTTCTCCGACTACAAAGGCATGATGCCAGAGATGGAGCAGGGCACCCTGTCCATCGACGACCTGAACCAGCACGAGGCCGACAAGCTCATCGAACTCTACAAGCCCGACATCTTCTGCGCGGGCATCAAGGAGAAGTTCGGCATCCAGAAGTGCGGCGTGCCCATGAAGCAGCTGCACTCCTACGACTCCGGCGGCCCCTACGCCGGGTTCAAGGGCGCGGTCAACTTCTACAAGGAAATCGACCGGCTGGTGAACTCCAAGGTCTGGAGCTTCGTGAAGGCTCCCTGGAACAAGAATCCCGAACTCACGGCCACCTACAACTGGGAATAAGGGAGAGCGACCATGACCCTGCTTCGGCACACTCCCACGGAGATCAAGGAGCGCAGCGCGCTCGCCATCAACCCGGCCAAGACCTGTCAGCCCATCGGCGCCATGTACGCGGCCCTGGGCGTGCGCGGCTGCATGCCGCACTCCCACGGCTCCCAGGGCTGCTGCGCCTACCACCGCAGCACCCTGACCCGCCACTACAAGGATCCCATCAGCGCGGGCACCTCCTCGTTCACAGAGGGAGCGTCCGTGTTCGGCGGCCAGGCCAACCTGCTGCAGGCCATCCAGAACATCTTCACCATCTACGAGCCCGACGTCATCGCCGTGCACACCACCTGTCTCTCCGAGACCATCGGCGACGACCTGCCCCAGATCGCGGACAAGGCGCGCCAGGAAGGCAAGATTCCGGAAGGCAAGTACATCCTCACCGCATCCACGCCGTCCTACGTGGGCTCGCACGTCACCGGCTTCTCCAACATGTGCATGGGCATCGCCAAGGGCTTCGGCTCCAAGGACACCAAGAAAACCGGCAAGGTGAACATCCTGCCCGGCTTCGTGGAGCCAGCGGACATGGAGGAGACCAAGCGCCTGGCCACGATGATGGGCATCAAGCACATCCTCTTCCCGGACACCTCGGGCGTGGTCAACGCGCCGCTTCTGGGCGAGTACCACATGTTCCCCGACGCCGGAGCCAGGATCGAGGATCTGGTGCAGATCGGCGGCTCCAAGGGGACCATCGCGCTTGGTGAATGGGCCTCGGCCCAGGCCGCGCGCTTCATGGACGCCGAATTCAAGGTGCCCTGCATGGTGCTCGACCTGCCGTTTGGCCTTCGCGCCACGGACCGCTACGTGGACGCCCTGCGCAAGATCGCCGGAACCAGCGTGCCCTATGAGATCGACAAGGAACGCGGCCTGGTCGTGGACCTGCTCTCGGACATGCACCAGTACTTCCACCACAAGAAGGTGGCCCTGTGGGGCGATCCCGACCAGCTCATTCCGCTGGTGGAATTCCTGCGCGACCTGGACATGCTGCCCGTGCACATCGTCACCGGCACGCCGGGCAAGAAGTTCGAGAAGCGCATCGAGGAGATCATGACGGAAACGGCCATGCCCGTGCCCTACAACGTCAAGGTCGGCGGCGACATGTTCCTCATGCACCAGTGGATCAAGAACGAGCCCGTGGACCTGCTCATCGGCAACACCTACGGCAAGTACATCGCCCGCGACGAGGACATCCCGCTCGTGCGGCACGGCTTCCCCATCCTCGACCGCCAGGGGCACCAGTACTTCCCCACGGTCGGCTACCGGGGCGCGCTGCGCCTGATGGAGAAGATCCTCGACGCCTTCTTGTCCCGCAAGGACCGCGACGAGCCCGAGGCTTCATTCGAACTCGTGTACTAGCCCACATCCCCCGGGGGCGGGCCTTCCGCCCCCGGGACAATCCCGTACCGGCAATCCAGGAGTCCACATGGCCAGCGCCTGCTCTCCCGTCTCGCCCATGCGTCTTGCGGCCGCGCCCAGGCATCTGGCCATGTGCCGCTTCACGAGCCAGAACGGGCAGCCGGACGAGGCCCTTTCCCCGGCCCAGTGCGTGGCCGCCCTGCAAAAGGCCCTGGCCGAAGGCAAGGCCCCGCCCGAGATCGTCGTCTCCGGGCCGGGCGACCCCCTGGCCGAGGCGCGGCGCACCATGGATCTGCTCGAAGCCGTGCGCGCCGTCGCGCCGGGCATTCCCGTGCGGCTCGTCACGGCCGGACTCGGGCTTGCGGCCGTGATCGACGAATTGCGCGACCTGGGTGTTGAACTCGTCACCGTGCAGGTCAACGCCGTGAACGCAGAGATGGCCCAGGCGCTTTACGCCTGGGTCAGGCCAGGCGTGCTCACCCTGCGCGCGGCCGAGGCCGCCGGGGCGTTGCTCGCGGGCCAGCGCGAGGCCATGGAAGCCCTGCGCGACATCGACATGGCGACCGAGGTCGAATTCCTGCTCGTGCCGGACGTGAACGGCGCGCACGTGGCCGAGGTGGCCGCCTGGGCGGCCGGGTTCGGCGCGCAGGGGCTCTCGATCCTGCCCGCGCGAAGCTCTGCCGTGCCTCACACCGACAACCCGCGCGAGCCGGGCGACGCCGAGATGCTCGCGGCCGTGGCCACGGCGCAGGAGTTTCTGCCCGCCATGGACGGCCGCTCGTGCATGGCCCAGGAGGAGAGCGGCCTCGACGACTCCGCGCTCTACGACGCCACCAAGCCCTTCGTGGCCGTGGCCACGAGCGACGGCGTGAACGTGGACGCGCACCTTGGCAAGGCCGAACGGCTGCTTGTCTACGAGATCAGGCAGGGCGAGGTGGCCTTGGCCGGATCGCGCCCCTGTCCGCCCAAGGGCGGCGGCGAGGCCCGCTGGCAGACCCTGGCCGAAACCCTGGCCGACTGCCGCGCCCTGATCGCGGCCAGCGCGGGCGAAAGTCCGCGCCAGGCGTTGCTCGAACACGGCCTGCCCGTGGTCACGGGCTCGTCCACGGTGGAAGAAGCCGTGGCGCGCGTCTTCGGCGTGGCCCCGAACATGGGCATCGTGCGCGGCCGCTAGCGGCCGGAACCACAAATTTCCCCCTCCCGCACGGGAGGCCCAATCACGAACGCAAAGGAGAGCGACCCATGGCGACCAAACCCACCTATCACATCCTGGTCTGCGCGAGCTTTCGGGCCAAGGGAGAACCAAAGGGCATGTGCCACCAGAAGGGCAGCATCGGCCTGTCCCAATACCTGGAGCAGGAAATCCTGGACCGTGGCCTGGACTGTCTTTTGACCACCACGAGCTGCCTCAAGCAGTGCGAGCAGGGGCCGATCCTGGTGGTGCACCCCAACAACTGGTGGTACCGCGGAGTGGACTCCGAGGAGGCCATCGACGAAATCCTCGACGCCCTCGAAGACGGCTCCCCGGCCGAGGGGCGGCTTCTGTTCCCGGCGTAACGCCTGGGCGAGGAGTGGATATCCCGGGTGCCGCGTTGCTTCGAGCCGGGCAAGCCCCCTCGCGTATCACGGGTACGTAAAGGGTTTGCCCGGCTCTCGCGCTTTACCCGCACGGTTTATGGCGCCTTACTCTGGTTGCCGAAGTGGGGGCTTGGTCCCGCATTTTTCAAAGCCCCGCCGACACCGTTGCCGCGAACGCCGTTTACGGCTATGGAGGCGCGCATGTGCGTCCGCGTCGTCATCGCGCTCTGCCTTGCGCTCCTACTGCCGACCCCACTCGCTGCCGGAACCTTCCAGGCGCAGTGGGAGAACGACATCTGGGCCGGGACGGACAAGCACTACACCAATGCCGTGCGGCTCGTCTGGCTCTCCAACGATCTCAAGAGTTACGCCGATGACTCGCGTCTGCCGCAAGGATTCCGCAACTGGCTGTCCTCGCTGCCCTACATCAACCGTCCCGACAAGAAATTCAACGTGGGTCTGGCCATCGGCCAGGACATGTTCACGCCCGACGACATCACCGTCAAAGACCCGCCCGAGGGCGACCACCCCTACGCGGGATGGCTCTACGGCTCGTTGATCCTGAACCAGAAAGACGACGAGTGGCTGGACACAGTGGTGCTCTCCCTGGGCATGGTCGGGCCGTCGTCACAGGCGGAATTCACGCAGACCGAGGTGCACAAGCTCATCGACTCGCCCCGCCCTCAGGGCTGGAACACCCAGCTACGCGACGAGTTCGGGGCCATGCTCACCTATCTGGGCACCTGGCGGGCCTATGAGACGACCTTTGCGGGCCGCTTCGGCCTGGACTTCATGCCGCACGTGGGGGCTACCGTGGGCAACGTGCACACCTACGCCAACACCGGCCTGGAGGTGCGCCTGGGCTGGAATTTGCCCAAGAATTTCGGAACCACGCTCATCAGCCCGGCCGGCGGCGTGACCGCCGACACCACTCCAGACGCGGACAATCACAAAACGCCGCCTTTCTCCCTGTACACGTTTCTCTACATGGACGGCCGGGCCGTGGCACGCAACATCTTCCTCGACGGCAACACCTTCCGCCAGAGCCGCCGCGTGCCCAAGAACGCCTTTGTCGCGGACGTGGCGTTGGGCGTGGGCGTGCACCTCTACAATGTCTTCGTGTCCGTCAGCCAGTGCTACCGCACCCCGGAATTCGCAGGGCAGGGCAAGGGCCAGCGCTACGGCTCGATCAACTTTGGCATCGTGTTCTAGGGTGTGGAGCGCGGGGCAGGCGCTTTCGCGGCAACGCCGCAGATGACGCCTTTTCAGCGCCCTGTCAGCGGCTGGCGTAGCGTTCGATGGTAGTCTTGTAAGCCACCACCCCGTTCACGATGCCGTCAGCCATGCGTGCCAGATATTCCTGGTTGCTCAGGCGCTTGGCCTCTTCGGGGTTGGTCAGATAGCCGAGCTCGATGAGGATGGCGGGCATTTTCGCGCCCATCAGGACGTAGAACGGCGCCTCGCGCTGCTTGCGGTCGCGCAGGGGGTACTTGGGGCGCACGCTCTTGAGGATGTTGCCTTGCACCTGCCCGGCCAGATCCTTGGATTCCTTGACCTTTGAGTTGAGCATCAGGTCGGTGAGGATGATCTGCAGATCGCTGATGCGCTTGGCCGAAACCGCGTTCTCGCGCGCGGCCACGCGCACGGCGTCCTGGGTGCGGGCAAGGTTCAGGCTGTAGACTTCGAGTCCGTTGGCGGCGGGGTCTTCCACGGCGTTGCAGTGGATGGAGAGAAAAAGATCTGCCTTGCGCACGTTGGCCATGGCCGTGCGCTCCTCCAGCGGGATGAAGACGTCGGTGGTCCGGGTATAGAGGACGCGAAAACCGCGGGCTTCGAGCTTCGCACCGATGATCTTGGCCGCGCGCAGCACGATGTCTTTCTCGTAGAGGCCGTTGGCAGCCGCGCCCACGTCCTTTCCGCCGTGGCCGGGGTCGATCATGATGGTCTTCACGGTCAGCCCGAGTTGCTCGATGAGGCTGCTGGCCTGTTGGCGCTGGGCCGCATCGGGTTTCATGGAATCGGACTTCTTGGCCGTGGAGCTCTTTTGTGCGGCGCTCTTTTGCACGGGTGCGGCCTTTGGCGCAGCCTGAGCCGGTTGCGCGGGAGCGGGTTTTGCCGCCACGACCTGGGGCGCGCCCGGACCGTACACGTCCACCACCACGCGGAACGGCTCGTGAAGCTGAAAGACCTTGTAGTCCTTGAAGGCGTTGAAATCGAGCACCACGCGCGCAGAGGTGGGTGTGTTCTGGCCGGTGCGGATCTGCTTGAGGATACCGTCCTTGACCGTCTGGTCCCGGGCGGCCTCGCTCGACAGTTCGGTGTTCATGAGGTCCACGTAAAGGCGCGTAGGCAGTTCGCCCTTCTTGTCCGCCTCCAGGAGCTGCCATTTGAACCCGGCCTCGCCGCTCATGTCGATGACCACGCGGGTATAGTCGTCGGTGCTGTGGTAGCGCACTTGGTTGAGCAGCGCGGGTTGGCCGGGCGAGCGGGTCTGCGACTGGGCTGCCTGCGCCTGGGCGGACGAGGCGGGTGGAGCGAGGGAGGGCGAAGGAGCAACGGCGGCAGGCGCTGGCGCGGCCCTGGCAGGCGCGGAGGTGGCGTTTTGGGCATCCATCTTGCGCAACAAGGCCACGGCCTTGTCGTACATGTCGCCGTCCTTGTGGTTGTGCTCGATGTTCAGAAGATCCACGTAGGCGCGATCGGGCCGCTTGAGGCGTTCAAGCTGGATCACGGCCCGGCGATACAGACAGTCGTCGGCCCAGGGGTGCTTCGGAAAACGCGTGGCCATGCGCTGGTAGTAGTCGCAGGACGTCTCGAAGTCTGCCGCGAGAAAGGAGCGCTGTCCCAGTTCCTCATGCACTCGACCCAGGTAGTAAAGGGCCTTGGGGGCGAGGGAGCCGTTGGTATTGGCCTTGTAGATGTCGAGGAACCGCTTTTCCACGTCCAGCCAGTGGGAGCGGAATTGCCCCCGCTTGGCGTCTTTGGCCAGGGCGTGGAACTCGGAATAAGCGGTGTTGAATTGGCGTTGCAGATTCGAGGCGACAGCATCCGGAGCCCATGCAAAAAGCAGGGCGAGCCACAAGAGCAGGGGGATTATGCGTCGTTCATGCATTCGCATTGCAGTCGCCAGGGTCGAACAATACATCTTTCGACCACCGTAGCTTTAAGCCCCAAGCCAAGGCCGGTCAAGGCCGAAATCGTCAAAAACCCTTGCTTTCCGCCAATTCCCGCCGATTCTTCCCTTGTCTCCCCTTTCCGGCGCAACAAACCGTTGCACCGCACCGGCATTGACACCGTCTGTCCGAGGGCATAGGTGCAAAGCTACCCGAATTCTTCATGGAAATACACGGTGCCTAAACTTTCCTCGTTCGAAGAACGTCAAGCGGACATGGCGGCGCGCCTCAAGGCCGCCGGACACAAGCTCACGCCGCAGCGACTGGCCATCCTCAAAGTGCTCGCGGCCAGCGAAGGGCACCCGTCGGCCGAGCAGGTCCACGCCCGCCTGCAACCCGAGCACCCTTCCATGAGCCTGGCCACGGTCTATAAGACCATTGCCCTGCTCAAGCAGGCGGGCGAGGTGCTGGAACTGCAGTTCAGCGACCGCGACAACCGCTACGACGGCCACAGGCCCGATCCCCATCCGCACCTGATCTGCACCGCCTGCGGTGCGATCGTCGATCCGGACCTGCCCGGCCTGGACAATCTCGCCGAGGAGCTTTCCCGCCGCACCGGCTTCGCCGTCTCCTCGCACCGGCTCGATTTCTACGGGCTGTGCCCGGTCTGTCGCGCCAAGCAATCCTGACGCCCCAGCCCCGGCCCAGGGTTAGTTCCCTGGCGCACCGGACTCGATCCCCAGACCCGTAAACGCCGTTCGATCCGCTCGGTCCAGCAGCTTCCTGCGAATCGTCGCAGGCGGTCCGCGAAAGAAATTTTCCCTTGCCATGGAGAATCATTCTCCGTACAGAATGAGACAGTCTCCATCCCCTCCGGGGTATCCGGGGGAAATCGAGCGCCTCGCGGCGCACCCCGGCGCGCTTCGCCGGACGTTCGGACCAAGGAACAGCAAACAGCAAGGAGGAATCCATGGCCAAGAAAATGAAGCCCCTGACCACGGCCTTCGGCATCCCCGTGGGCGACGACCAGAACAGCATGACCGCGGGCAATCGGGGCCCGGTGCTGATGCAGGACGCGCACCTGCTGGAGAAGCTCGCCCACTTCGACCGCGAGCGCATCCCCGAACGCGTGGTGCACGCCAAGGGCGCGGGCGCGGGCGGCTACTTCGAGGTCACGGCCGACGTGACCCGCTACACCAAGGCCAAGTTCCTCTCCAAGGTCGGCAAGCGCACCGAGGTCTTCGCCCGCTTCTCCACCGTGGGCGGCGAGAAGGGCTCGGCCGACGCCGAGCGCGACCCGCGCGGCTTCGCGGTCAAATTCTACACCGAGGACGGCAACTACGACTTCGTGGGCAACAACACGCCCGTCTTCTTCATCCGCGATCCCCTCAAGTTCCCGGACTTCATCCACACCCAGAAGCGCAACCCGGCCACCAACCTGAAGGACCCGGACATGTTCTGGGATTTCCTCTCCCTGACGCCGGAATCCATCCATCAGGTGACGATCCTCTTCTCCGATCGAGGCACCCCGGCCACCTATCGCCACATGAACGGCTACAGCAGCCACACCTACAAGTGGTACAACGCCAAGGGCGAACAGTTCTGGGTCAAGTACCACTTCAAGACCGACCAGAAGATCAAGAACCTGACCCGCCAGGAGGCGGAGAAGCTCAAGGGCTCGGACCCGGACCACGCCACGCGCGACCTCTTCGAGGCCATTGCCCGGGGCGAGAATCCGTCCTGGACGCTGGAGATGCAGATCATGCCCTATGAGCAGGGCCTGGACTACCGCTTCGACATCTTCGACATCACCAAGGTCTGGCCGCACGCCGACGTGCCGCCCATCACCGTGGGCAAGCTGGTCCTGAACCGGAATCCGGTGAACTACTTCGCCGAGGTCGAGCAGGCGGCGTTCGGCCCCAGCAACATGGTGCCCGGCATCGCCATCTCGCCGGACAAGATGCTGCAGGCGCGCGTCTTCTCCTACCACGATACGCACATCCACCGCCTGGGGCCCAACTACCACCTCATCCCGGTCAACCAGCCCAAGGCCGCGCCCGAGATGAGCTACCAGCGCGACGGCTTCATGCGCACGGACGACGGCGGGGGCAGCGGCCCCAACTACTGGCCCAACAGCTTTGGCGGACCCGCGCCCCACGCCTCGGCCAAGGAGCCGGGATTCCCGGTCCACGACCATGCCGGGCGTTTCGCCTACACCCATCCCAACGACGATTTCGTGCAGGCGGGCGACCTCTACCGCAAGGTCATGAGCAAGAAGGACCGCGACAACCTCGTGGGCAACCTCGTTGACCATTTGGGCAACGCGCAAAAGCGCATCCAGTTGCGCCAATGCGCGCTGTTCTATAAGGCCGACAAGGAGTACGGAACCCGCGTGGCCCAGGGCCTGGGTCTTGATCCGGCCGAGGTGGCGAAGCTCGCGGCCATGAGTCAGGAGGAGCGCGAGACTGCCACGGCGGCAGGCCGCTGAAAAAGCGCCGTCTGCGGCGTTGCTTCGAGCCGGTCAAACCCTCGCGTATTCTTTGATACGCGTCGGTCTTGACCGGCTCTCGCGCCTTGCGTCCAACGCCTTTTCAGCGGCCTGCGGGGGATGTTTGTCAGCAGCTTTGGGCAGCCATCGATCGGGAGTACAGCGTATGTAGCTCTGCGCTCCTTTGGCTTCGCCGCCAAAGGTACTGATTCTCCGGGGCAAGAGAGCATTGCGCATCTTGCGCTCTGGGGACGAACCGAAAAGCCCGGCGCGGATCATTCTCCGCGCCGGGCTTTTCTCGTGGCAGGAAGGGTCTGTGCGCCTACTTCCCGAACGGGCAGTGCGGGAAGGCGCACTCCGGGCAGTCGCGGCAAAGCCCGCCGTGGCCCATGCGCGCCAGATCGCGGCGGGTGATGGGCAGGCCCGAGAGCAAGCGCGGCAGGAGCAGGTCCAGGGCCGTGGTCTTGAAGTACAGGGCGCAGGCGGGCACGCCCAAAAGCCTGGCCGGACCGATGCGGCCGACGAGACTCATGGCCCCGGGAATGACCGGCATGCCGTAAAGCATGTCCTCGGCCCCGGCGTCCATGAGCCCCTGGCGGGTCACGTCGTCGGGGTCCACGGAGAGCCCGGCCGTGGTGATGACCAGGTCCGCGCCCGCGTCCAGCAGGGCGCGCGCGCCGTCGCGGATCAGGGCCGCGTCGTCGGGCGCGAACACGGTCTTGACCACGCTGCCACCGTAACCCGCGATCTTCTCGCGCAGGATGGGCTCGAAGCGGTCCTTGATGGCCCCGGTGAAGACCTCTGTGCCGGTAATGAGCAGCCCAGCGCGCGGCGGCTTGACGGCCACGACGCGAAGCGGCGGCGCGGCGTCGAGCAGGGCGCAGGCCTTGCGGAAGTCCTCGCGCGGCAGATAGAGCGGAATGGCGCGCGTGGCGGCCACGGCCTGGCCCTCGGTGACGCGCGAGAAACCGTGCAGGCTTGCGGCCATGACGCCGGGCACGAGGTTGAAGCGCTCCAGCGCCTCCTCATCCACCACGAGTAGCCCGTCCTGGGTGGCCGCGAGGGTGATCTTGCCCTCGCGTGGCGGGCCCTTGGCCGCGAGCGAACCGTCGGCCGAGAGGCCGTGGGCGAAGGCCTTGGCCGCCTCGTCCTCGTGCACCCAGTCGTGGCCGGGCTCGTTGTCCTCCATGAGATAGACGCGCATGCGGCCCATGGCCTGCAGGCGGCAGACGTCGCCCGCGGTCAGGGTCTGGCCGCTGACGAACTCCGCGCCCTTGCTCTCGCCCGGCTCGATGCGCGTCATGTCGTGCAAAACCGTCTTGCCCACGGCCTCTTCCACGGGCACGGCCGTGAGGTTCGGCTTTGCCTGGGCCTCGTTTCTCGCGATCGCCCCGGCCGCCCTGGTTGGAGCCTCACCCTGGCAGCCCCGGCAGATGCCGCCGTGCCGCCGGGGATAGGCCTCGCGGCACAAGGGGCAGACCGCGATGGCGCCCTTGCTGGTCTTGCCCACGTAGGCGGGCTCCACCTGCGCCTCGGCAACGGCCAGGATGGATTCGCCCGCAAGCCGCATCTCCTCGCGCAGCCGGTCGGAATCCTGTTCTTTCTTGGTCTTCAGCTTCATCAGCCAGCCCTTGAGCTCGGGCCAGGCGTCGAGCTTTTCCGGGTCAACCGAGGCGCGCACGCCCTCGCCCGTGTACTTGTTGTAGAGCGTCACGGCGTAGCGCCCCAGGTCCACAACCCGAAGCCAGCCGTTGCCCGCGGTGCAGGGCGTGAGCAACTGCACCGCGTCGGGCAGACAGGACGACGTCTCGGCCAGTGCCTCGAAGAGCACGCCCTCGGGGATGCGACGCTTGCAGGCCTGGACCATGATGCCGCCAAGGATCAGGCCGGGCGCGGGGTAGCTGTGGAACTTGCGGCATTCCTCCACGTAGTCCTCGAAGGACCAGGGGCCGATGAAGGTCACTGCGGTGTCGGGCGCGGTCATGATTCCTCGCTCGCGTACGGGGTTACGGGGAAAGGAAAACGGGCCGTGGCCGTCTTCAGGGCATAGGTTTCCACGTCATCGTACCAGGCCTGGAACGTGTCCACGAGCTCGCGCGCCTGCGGCGTGAGGGTGAAACCGCGCCCTTTTTCCTGCTCGGCCACCAGGGACACGCCCATGACCTCCTCGGTCTTCTTCAGCCGTCCCCAGGCCGCCCGATACGACATGCCAAGGGCCTTGGCCGCCTTGTTCAGCGAGCCTTGCCGCTCGATTTCACTCAGCAGGATGGCCCGGCCAAGGCCCAGGGCCTGCTCGCCGTCCATCTCCAGCCACATGCGCAGGCGAAGCCTGGCCTTCATCGACGTCATGCGTACCTCCCTCGCGGCCGGAGGGCGGAGGGGAGACCTCCGCAAAGCCGCGCCCCGCCCTGACGGGCGACTTGTGTTTCAACAAACATCTGTTTCAGATAACATCTGTTACGCTTAACATCTGCTAAAATTAGCATATCCATTTGGGTACGATTTAGCCCAGAACGACCAGACCAGCAAGGGAAAAATCGTCGCCAAACCGGGCATGTCCCCATGCGCCCCGCACAAAACGCGAAGCCGTCCGGCGGCGGCCTTCGTTCGAACGTGGTCCCCTTTTCCGCCGGGCTGCACAAAAAGCCGCGAATGGGCTTTCGCGCAGCCTGGTTTGCTTTTCCGCAGACGCTGGGATAGGACGGACTGCCGCGATTCCCCGCACCGGACACGCGACCGGATTTCACCTTTCGAGACACAACGCACATGACCGCAGCACTCCGGAAAAAGACCGTCCCATCGCAGGCCACGCCCGCGCCCGCGCCGGGCGCGAAAGGCGCGCTGGCCGACATCTGGGGCCTGGCCTGGCCGCAGATGCTGATGATGCTCTTCCATTTCTGCATCGGCTTCGTGGACGTGCTGGTGGCGGGCCGCATCGGCAGCGAGGTGCAGGCGGCCATGGGCATGGTCAACTCGCTGCTCTTCTTCTTCCTGGTGGTGGCCGTGGCCGTGGCCAACGGCGCGGTGGCCGCCGTCGCGCAGTCCATGGGCGCGGGGCTCATGCACCGCGTCAGGCGCTACGTGGGACTGGTGCTGCTCACGGGCGTTTTTTCGGGCGCGCTGATCCTGCTCGTCTGCCTGCCCTTCAAGGGGCCGGTACTGGACATTCTCCAGGTTCCGCCCGCCGTGCGTCCGGTCATGGAGACCTACTACGACATCTTCGTGCTGCTCCTGCCGGTCTACTACATCTTCATTCTGGTCAACGCCCTGTTCCGGGCCCAGAAGAAGGTCATGCAGCCGCTGTACGCCATGATCCTGGTCATGATCGTCAACACCGTGGGCGACTTCGGCCTGGGCCTTGGCATGTGGGGATTTCCCGATCTGGGCTACAAAGGTCTGGCCTGGGCCACGTTCGGCTCGATCACGGCGGGCGCGGCCCTGAACCTGTGGATGCTCCGTCGCGACGGCCTGCTCGCCCTCGGCTCGTTCCCCCCCTGGCGCTGGGCCCGGCGCGCACTGCCTTACATCGTCAGGGTGGCCTGGCCCGGCGGGCTCATGCAGGTCGTGTGGCACGGCGCGTATCTGGTGCTCTTCGCCATCGTGGCCTCCCTGCCCAAAGAGAGCGTGGCCGCCCTGGCAGGCATGAGCGCCGGGCTTCGCGTGGAGTCGATCCTCTTCCTGCCCGGCTTCGCCTTCAACATGACCGCCTCAATCCTCGTGGGGCAATACCTGGGGCAGGGCAGGCCGGACTTGGCCAAGTCCTACGTCCTGCGCCTGCTCGGGCTGGCCGTGGCCGTGATCTCGCTCCTGGCCGTGGGGCTTTGGGCCGTGGTCGAGCCGGTGGCCGCGCTGGTGGCCCCGGACGCGGCCGTACAAATTCAGACCATCGACTATCTGGCCTACAACCTGCTGGCCATCCCCTTCACCCTGACGACCATGACGCTCGCGGGCGCGATGACCGGGGCCGGGGCCACGCTGTACAACCTGCTGGTCTTCGGCGCGGTCTCCTGGGGCGTGCGCCTGCCCCTGGCCTGGCTGCTCGGCCACGTGCTCATGGAGCGGGCCGAGGGCGTGTGGCTGGCCATGCTGCTTTCGCAGGCATTGCAGGCGCTGATCGTCCTCTATATCTTCACGTGCAAGGATTGGAGCCGATTTGCGCTCGTCAAACGCAGGAAACGAAATGGCCCTTGAATTCATGCCCATCCGCCGCGACAGGCTGGACGAATACCAGGCCCTGCTCGCGGCCACGCCCGTGAAATCCGCAGACTACAGCTTCATCAACCTCTGGGGCTGGTCCGGTGTCTACGGCCTGCGCTGGGCCTTCGCCCACGGCCACTGCCTGATCCGCCAGGAGTCGCCCTTTCCCGCCCTGTGGGCGCCGGTGGGGCCGTGGCAAGGCGTCTCCTGGACGCGCGAGCTGTTCCCCCTTTCGCGCATCATCCGCGTGCCCGAGGCCCTGGCCCGCGAACTCGGTCCCGCGCTGGACGCACAGGTTCTCGAATCGCGCGAACATTGGGATTACCTCTATTCCGTGCCCGAACTGATCAAGCTTTCGGGCAACCGTTTCCACAAGAAGAAGAACCTGCTCAACCAGTTCAACAAGCTGTATGGCGGCGAGTACGCGCCGCTCACGGCCGACTGCATCGAAGAGGCGCTGAACCTGCAGGAGTCATGGTGCATGTGGCGGGACTGCGAGTCCGACGGCACGCTCGTGCAGGAGAACGAGGCCATCGTGCGGGTGCTCACGCACTGGGACGGGCTGCCGAGCCTGATGGGCGGGGCCATCCGTGTGAAGGGGAAAATGGTGGCCTATACCGTGGCCGACGCCCTGGACGCGGACACGCTGGTCATCCACTTCGAAAAGGGCCACCCCGATTACAAGGGCGCGTACCAGGCCATCAACCAGGCCTTTTTGGCCCACGAGGGGCTGGGCTTCTCGCTGGTCAACCGCGAACAGGATCTTGGCGATGCGGGGCTGCGCAAGGCCAAGCTCTCGTACAACCCGGTCGACTTCGTGAAGAAGTGCGAAGTGCGCTGGTGACGCGGCCAAAGGCGCAAGCCTGCCCATTGACGCCCGCCAGAACAACACTTATGTTGCATCCATGACGGCCAAGGAGTTCAAGCGCTGGCTGCGCAAGATGGGCTGCACCTTTCAAAGTCACAAAGGCGGCAGCGGACACCTGACCGTCATGCTCGGCGAGCGCCGTTCCCAGTTGCCCATGCATGGGCAGGGCAAGGAGTTGGGCACGGGACTTGTCGAAAAGATCAAGAAAGACCTTGGCTTGAAGTAGGAGGTCGCATGTTGGCCTACCCCATCGAACTCACCCCGGACGACAACGGGACGCTGCTCGTCACCTGCCCCGACCTGCCCGAGGTCGTCACCTTCGGCGAGGACGAGGCGGACGCGTTGATGCGGGCCGTTTCCGCCGTCGAAGAGGCATTGGCGGCCAGGATCGCCATGAGGGACGAAATCCCGCTGCCCTCGCCCCCTGCTGGCCGCCCCGTGGCGGCTCTCCCGGCCCTCACGGCCCTCAAGACGGCGCTGTACCAGGCGATGCGGGAATCCGGGACGCGAAAGGCCGATCTCGCCCGCAGGCTCTCGGCCCACGGGCCGCAGGTGGACAGGCTGCTCGATCTGCGGCACGCCTCGCGCCTGGACCAGATCGAGGCCGCCTTCCGCGCCCTTGGAAAACGAATTGACTTTCAGGTCAGGCAGTAACACCGCTGCCGTCGTCAAGGTCGGGATCCCCGCTCACCACGTATTTCCCGATTCCACGCCTGGGACCGTGCTGCGTGGGGCGAGAGGACTTCGGGGCATGACCCAGGCCCGGCTTGCCGTCGCCATCGGCGTTCATGTGACGAACATTTCCGAGATGGAGCGTGGACTGCGTCCCATCGGCAAGGAGATGGCCAAACGTCTCGCCAAGGCGCTGGACATGCCCTACAAGGCGTTCCTGTAGCCTCACCCGCCGTCTGGAAAGGCCGGTGACCTGCACCGGGTCGGCGAACGATTCAAAAACCAGGAAGTGCGGAGGGCCCCTAGGAGCTGCCTCAGTCCTCCAGGCTGTCCGGCAGGGCCTCGACAAAGGCCCTGATCTCGTCGCGCACGCGGCGGTAGTGGACCAAGGCCTCCTCCTCGCTGGCCGCGCCCTTGGCCAGGGTAGGGGGGTCGTCGAAGCCCCGGTGCGCACGTCTGGCCTGGCCCGGAAAATAGGGGCAGTTCTCGGCCGCGTGGCCGCACAGGGTCACGATCCAGTCAAATTCGCGCAGCGGCAGTTCATCCAGCGTCTTGGAGGCCTGGCCCGAGATGTCCACTCCTGCCTCGGCCATGACCTTCACCGCCAGCGGGTTCAGGCCGTGCTTGACCACGCCCGCCGAATACGCCTCCACCACGCCCGGCTTCAACGCACGCGCAAAACCCTCGGCCATCTGGCTGCGGCAGGAATTGCCCGTACACAGAAACAAGATGCGCAATTTGCTCACGATACCGTCCCGTATCCTTTCATGTTTTCCTGGCGCCTAGGCAGGCTTCGAACCTATCCAGGCGTCGCCCAGGGGGCCTTCGCAGTCGTCCCTGCACCAGGCGACGAACTCGCTCACCTTCTTCTTCACCGCGTCGCGCACCTCGCGCGTGCGGGCCAGAATCTCCTCGCGGCTGCCGGTGAACGAGGCCGGGTCCGGGAAGGGTAGATGCAACCGGTGTGTCACGCCCGGAAAAATCGGGCACTGCGACTCGGCCTCGGCGCAGACCGTGATCACATAATGGTATAACTTGCCCTGGCGGAACTTGTCGAACACGGCGTGCGTCTCCTTGTTCGACAGGTCGATGCCTTCTTCCTTCATGACCTCGACCACGTAGGGGTTGACCTGGGTCGGCGCGAGCCCCGCACTCTCGGCCTCGAACTTCCCGCCCCCGAGCTTGTTCAGGAACGCCTCGGCCATTTGGCTGCGGGCGCTGTTGTGCGTGCAGATGAACAGGACTCGTTGCATGTTAAGGCCTCCATCCTTGAGAAAATTCCGACCACTTTAGCTGGCCAATGTTGCCGCCCGGTGACGGCAAGCGGGCGGATCCCGCATCTGCTAAGGTTTGCACGAGACATGGCAGACCCCGCCCGGCGTCTCTACCGCGAAGGGGAAGAAGCGCCGCCTGAAGTACAGGGCCACGTGCACCAGGCCGATGAGCACCGGCACCTCCACCAGCGGGCCGATGACCGCGGCGAAGGCCACTCCCGAGTCGATGCCGAAGACCGCGATGGCCACGGCGATGGCCAGCTCGAAATTGTTGGAAGCCGCAGTGAAGGAAAGGGTCGTGGACTGCTCGTAGTTGGCCCCCACCTTGCGCGAGAGGAAGAAGGAGACCACGAACATGGCCACGAAGTAGATCAGGAGCGGCACTGCGATGAGCAGCACGTCGAAGGGCAGGGTCACGATGCGGTCGCCCTTGAAGGAGAACATGACCACGATGGTGAAGAGCAGGAAGACGAGCGTGAAGGGGCTGATGGCCGGGATGAAGACCTTCTCGTACCATTCCCTGCCCCTGGTGCGCAGGCCGATGAAGCGCGAGGCCATGCCCGCCAGGAAGGGGATGCCAAGGTAGATGAAGACCGACTCCGCGATCTGGCCCATGGAGATGTCCAACTCCAGCCCCTGAAGCCCGAAGACCCCCGGCAGGATTCCCAGGAACAGCCACGCGTAGAGCGAGAAGAAGAGCACCTGGAAGACCGAGTTGAAGGCCACGAGCCCGGCGCAGTACTCGCAGTCGCCCCCGGCCAGGTCGTTCCAGACGATGACCATGGCGATGCAGCGCGCAAGGCCGATGAGGATCAGCCCGACCATGTATTCGTGATGGCCCGAGAGGAAGGTAATGGCCAGGCCGAACATGAGCACAGGGCCGATGACCCAGTTCTGCACGAGGGAGAGCGAAAGCACCCTGAAGTTCCGAAAGACGCGGCCAAGCTCCTCGTAGCGCACCTTGGCCAAGGGCGGATACATCATCAGGATCAGGCCGATGGCGATGGGCACGTTGGTCGTGCCCACGTTGAAGGAATTGATGAGATCCTTCACTCCCGGGTGGAAATATCCCGCGGCCACGCCCAGGCCCATGGCCAGGAATATCCACAGGGTCAGGAAGCGGTCCAGGAACGAAAGCTGTTTGGCTGCCGGTTCGGCGTTCATCGCATCTCCTTGGCGTTCAGCGAAATTCGATTTTCGGCGGCTTGTCAGGCGCAGCGCCCGTCTTCCTTGGCTCGCAGCCGTTCGGCCAGGGCCTCGCGGTCGCGCGCCGCCTCGGGCGTGGCGGCGAGAAGCCCGAGCAGCGGATCGAGGAGCGCCGCCCCGGCCGCCCCAGGCTCGCGGGCCAGGCTGTAGTAGGTCCAGGAGCCGCCCTTGCGGCCCCGTATCCAGCCCGCCGTCCTGAGCACGGCCAGGTGGCGCGAGACCGTGGATTGCGGCAGCGCCAGGGTCTCGGTCAAGTCGCAGACGCACAGCTCCCCGTCCTTCAGCAAGGCCAGGATGCGCAGGCGGATGGGCTCGGCCAGGGCCTTGAAGAGCGTGGCGGCGTTTTCCATGCTGGCAACATATCCGCATATCCGGATTTGTCAATGTCGATCCCGTGAAATTTTTGCGTCGCAATGGTCACGGGCATGGCGCGGCCCCCCGCGAACGCGCTCCGCCGCACGCCTTTTGACGGTGTAACCAGCAGGAATTCAATCGTTTCATGGCCCCGGACAGATCGCCGCCGTTCACCGGACCACGAGGTCCGTTCGCCGAATTAACCGACCGAATGAGTAGCCAAAGTTTCCCGTTCTGCTATCGCTACGCTAAGGCCCCAGAACCCTTTCCTCTCCTGGGGCTCAAAAGCCACGGGAGGCGCACATGCGAAGGATCGTGATCATCGGGTCGGGGGCCGGCGGCACCATCGTCGCCAACCAGCTTCGGGGACAGTTGCCGGAAGAAGAGTGGGAGATCGTGATCATCGATCGCGACGAGCAGCACCACTACCAGCCGGGCTATCTCTTCATCCCCTTCGGCATCTACTCGCGCGAGGACATTCTCCAGCCCAAGAAGATGTTCATCCCCAGGGGCGTGGAGTTCGTGCTCGACGAGGTGGTGCGCGTGGACACGGAGAGCCGCCGCGTCGAGTGCCTGCGCGGGTCCTGGGAGTACGACTGGCTGGTCGTGGCCACGGGCGCGCGGGTCAAGCCCGACGAGGTGGAGGGCATGGCCGAGATCTTCCAGACCGACGTCCAGAACTTCTACACCCTGGAGGGGGCGGAGCGCCTGCGCAAGGCGCTCAAGTACTTCACCTGCGGCAAGGTGGTGCTGAACATCGCGGAACTGCCCTTCAAGTGCCCCATCGCGCCGCTGGAATTCCTGTTCATGGCCGACTGGTTCTTCACCACCTCGGGCGTGCGCAAGCAGGTCGAACTCGAACTGGTCACACCCCTTGGCGGCGTCTTCACCAAGCCCATCGCCTCCAAGGCCCTGGACGTGATCGCCGAGAAGAAGGGCATAAACGTGACCCCGAACTTCAGCATCGCGCGGGTCAACGCCAAGGACAAGACCATCGAGTCGCACGACGGCCGCACAGTGGGCTACGATATGCTGGTCAGCGTGCCGCCCAACTTCGGCGAGAGCTGCATCGGCGAATCCGGCCTGGCCGATCCCATGGGCTACGCGCTGACCAACAAGAACACCCTGAAGGCGGAGAAGGCCGACCGCGTCTTCGTGCTCGGCGACGCCACCAACGTGCCCACCTCCAAGGCGGGCTCCGTGGCCCACTACCAGGCCTACACGCTGGTCGAGAACCTCTTGCGCGAGATCGACGGCCACGAGCCGCTGCCGACCTTCGACGGCCACGCCACCTGCTTCCTGGAGTCGGGCTTCGGCAAGGCCATCCTGCTCGACTTCAACTACGAGGTGGAGCCGCTCGCGGGCAAGTTCCCCTTCCCCGGCGTGGGGCCGTTCAGCCTGCTGCGCGAGAGCCTGGCCAACCACTGGGGCAAGATGATGTTCCGCTGGGTCTACTGGGAACTGATGATGCGCGGCAAGGACCTGCCCCTGGAGAACCAGATGAACCTCGCGGGCAAGGTGCGCCAAGGCGCGGTCTGCAAGGTCTAGGGAGGGCCGAGAGATGACCGAGGAACAAAGGATTCTCGATGCGGTCGAGGCGTTGCGCGCCGAGGTTGCGCCCCTGGTGGGCACGGCGCGCTCCATGGAGAGCCTGAAGAAGGATCTGGCGCCGCGAGTGGAGGAGGCGGTGCGCGCCCTGATCATCGAACTGGCCGACGTGGAGGGCGACTTCCAGATGGAGGATCTCCTCTTCCTGCTCAAGAAGTCCATGCGCAACGTGCGCAACTTCAGCAAGGCCCTGGATCAGTTGCGCAGCGTGATCGCCTTTGCCGAAAACTTGGAGCCGCTGATCCACGACAGCGTGCCCGCCTGGATCGCGCGCCTGGACGAACTGGAGCAGCGCGGCGTCTTCGCGGTGGCGAACAGCCTGATCGGCGTCATGGAGAAGGTCTCCGCAGCCTACGGCCCGGAAGACATGGAGAGAATCGGGGACGGGCTGGTGCACATGATGGGGCTGGCCAGGAGTTTCGCCGATCCCAAGGCCCAGGCGCTCGTGGCTAGGCTGGCCGAGGCTCCCGCGCGGGTGGACCTTGGTGCGGTCAAGCCTGCCGGGCCCATGGCCTTGCTCGGCGCGATGAGCGATCCGGGCATGCGCAAGGGGCTTGGGCTGATGCTGGAGCTGACGCGCGCCCTGGGCGCGGATGCGCCCGCGCCCGCAAGCGAGGCCAAGACGCCGTAGCTGGCTTTCGAAAAAAAACCGGGCAGACGCGAGGCCTGCCCGGGCGGATGTATCAGTTCAAGACACGCGGCGCGAGGGGCGCGCGCATGGCGATGCCTTTGGGCTAGCGGGCGCCAGCGCCAGCGGGACGGCGGCCGCGATTGCCGCTTCCGCGGCCCTCGCCCGAACGCTCATTGCGAAAGCTCGGCTCGTCCATGAAGATGCGGCCCGAGGCGGGCTTGCCAGCCGATCCGCCGTTGCCGGACGCGGCCTTGGCCGGGGCGGGCTTGCCGCCGCCGTGGGATTTGGCCTGGGGCTTGGCTCCCTGGCCGTTGCTCCGGCCAGAGCCCTGCCCGTTGCCGCGGCCGTTGCCACGGCCATTGCCACGTCCGAATCCGCGCGCCTGCGGCTTGCGGCCGAAGTCGTCGCGGTCGCGCGCGTCGCGCACGGCCTCGGCGGGCTTCTCCTGGCCGTAGGGGAAGCCTTCCAGGGTGCGGCGCTCAAGCGTCGTGCGCAGGGCGTGCTCAATGGCGCGCACGTCCTTCAGATCCTCGTCCGTGACCAGGGTCATGGCCTCGCCGGTGCGCTCCGCGCGGCCGGTGCGGCCGATGCGGTGGGTGTAGGTCTCGGCCGTGTCCGGCAGATCGTAGTTGACGACGTGGCTGATGCGGGCGCAGTCGATGCCGCGCGCCGCGATGTCCGTGGCCACCATGACCGTGTATTTACCGCAGCGAAAGCCGTCCAGGGCCTCCTGGCGGCGGCTCTGCGAGAGGTTGCCCTGCAGCGAGGTGGCGGAGAATCCCTGGCGCGTCAGACGCTGGGCCAGGGATTTGGCGCGGTGCTTGGTGCGCGTGAAGACGAGCACGGACTCGTGCTCGGTGGCGCGCAAGAGCGCCTCCAGGAAGTCGGCCTTCTGGTGCGAGGGCACCGGGTACAGCGCGTGGCTGATGCCAGATGCGGGCGCGGTGTTGGCCACCTGGACCACGACCGGGTCGCGCAGGAGCTCGGCGGACAGGCCGCGGATCTCCTGGGGCATGGTGGCCGAGAAGAGCAGGTTCTGCCGCTCCCTGGGGAGCTTGGCCATGATCTTCTTCATGTCGGGCAGAAAGCCCATGTCCAGCATGCGGTCGGCCTCGTCGAGCACCAGGGTGTCCACGCGCGAAAGATCGGCCTGGCCCTGGTTCAACAGGTCGAGCAGCCGTCCGGGGCAGGCCACGCACACGGTCGCCTGGCGCAGGGCCTTGATCTGGGGCTGAAGCCCCACGCCGCCGAACACGGCCGCGTTGCGGATGCCGGTCTGGCGGCCGAGTTCCACGAAGGTCTCGTGGATCTGCAGGGCCAGTTCGCGGGTCGGGGCCAGCACGAGCACGCGCACGGGGCCGCGCGGAGCGGCCTCGGCCTTCAGCAGGCGCTGCAGGATGGGCAGCGCGAAGGCCGCGGTCTTGCCGGTGCCGGTCTGGGCCAGGCCGAGCACGTCGCGGCCCGCGAGCACGTCGGGCATGGCCTTGGTCTGGATGGGCGTGGGTGTGGTGTAGCCGGCCTGCTTGATGCCGGCAGAAATGCGCTGGTCGAAACCAAAAGAGTCGAAAGTCACAAAAAATCCTTGTGTTCGGGGAGAGGTCCGCGGCAGGGCGTGATGCCTGGCCGCGTCGCCGGTCATGTCCGGCGGGCGTATCTGGCGGGGCTCGTGGAAACGCGGCGTCTGGCTGGCGTCCGGCCGACCGGAGATATCCGGCGGGGGTGGAGCGCCGTGCGTCCGCATATGGAGAAAAGACGGACGGAGGCGAGGGCTCGTATCCTCATCACGCTGAGCACGGGAACAGTTATCCATCCGTCCGGGTTTGTAAAGGACAAATTTTCAACTTTCAGGTTGCTGATAAACGCAGCGTCGCTTTACGCGCTTCGCGGGTTGACGTAGAAGGGCAGGATGAACGCCCTTCGCCATGCTTCCTGCCGCGCGTTTCAGCAGGCCGCGCCTATACTCCCCGCGCCAGGGCGGCGGGCGGCGAAGCGACGGGCGGCGCGCGTATGGCGGTCCGCCGAAGTCCGCCAAACGGCCGTGCCCTCCGGAGGCCGCGCATGATCCTCGGTCACGGCGCGCTGGCCGTCCTCGCCCGCGACCTGAACACCGGCGCGCCGTGGTGGCTGCTCTTCGCCGCCTCCTTCGGTCCGGATCTGCTCGACAAGCCTCTGGCCATCGCCTTCGACCTCACGGACCGGGGAGTCGGCCACAGCTTTTTCTCTCTCGCGGGGGTCGCGCTGCTGCTCCTCCTCGTCTGGCGCTTCGGTCTCCTGCCCGGGCGTCAGGCCGCCCTGGCGCTTGCCCTTTGGGTGCTGCACCTGATCACGGACTTTCCCACGGCCATGACCTTCTGGTGGCCGCTGTACGGCATGCCCAGCGGGGAGTACCTGCTCGACAGGGAGTTCGCCCACTGGACCGCGTTCTATCTCTCCCCCAAGCTGACCCCGGTGTTCGTCCTCGACGCCTGCCTGTGCGCCCTGGCCCTGACGCGCCTGGGAGTGCTCCTTGTGGCGCGGCAACGCCGCAAGGCCTCCAATACTCTTTATTTATAAGTGTTTTCATGTTGCCGATTATTGTTTGATGGCAAGCTGCCTCGCCCTGTTGCCCTCGATACCCGGCTCCGGGTATATGGCAGGCCATGCCCCTGCACGGAAAGTTCAGGAAAACCAAGGGAGTCAAGCGTCCGCGCCGTCTCCCGGGGCGACGAGCCGCGCGATACCGCCCCACGGTACGCGATCGCGACACGGCACGCTCGGGCCCCGCTCCTCTGCCGGGCGACCTCGACCGCCTGACCTCGCTCATCCTCTCCAACATGCGCAACGTGGTGGTCTTCTGCCTGACCCCGGATCTGCGCATCGCCTGGGCCAGCCCCTCCCTCGAATTCTATTCCGGCCAGTCGTGCGAGAAGGCCGTGGGCCGTTTCTGCCACGACGTGCTGCACGAGCGCGAAACCTCCTGCCCCGGCTGCCCCGCCCGCGAGGCGATACGCACCGGCCACACCCGGGAAAGCGAGATGCGCACTCCCGACGGCCGGACCTGGCGGCTCACCAGCAACCCGGTCACCGACGCGGGGGGCCGGGTTTCGGCCGTGGTGCACGTGGCCACGGACGTCTCGCAACTGGCGTTGGCAAAGGAGGAACTGCGCCAGAGCGAAGAACGGCTGCGGCTCTTGGTGGACAACATGCCCGTGCTCGTTCACGCCCACGACGAGAACCTGAACTACATATACTGGAACAAAGAGGCCGAACGGGTCACCGGCTGGAGCGCCGAGCAGATCGTGGGCAACCCCGATGCCGCCAGAATGCTCCACCCTGACGCGCGCGTCCGCGAGGACGTGATCCGCGCCGCGCACCGCTCTGGAAACTATCTGAACATGGAGGCCGAAATCGCCTGCGCCGACGGATCGACCCGGATCATCTCCTGGAGCAACGTCTCCGCGACGACGCCCATCCTGGGCTGGAGCATTTGGGAGGTGGGCGTGGACGTGACCGAGAAGCGGCGGGCCGAGGCGCTCCGCGAGAGGGTGGAGCGCATCATGCGCCACGACGTGCGCCGCCCCTTGTGTCAGGCCGTGGAGATGGCCACGCTGCTGCGCGACATGGGAGGGCTCTCGCCTGAACAGATGGAGTTGGTGCGCGACCTGGAGCAGTCCGGCCGGGCCGGGCTGGCACTGATTGATGCCACATTGAAGCTCGAACGGCTGGAGACTGGGTGCGGCCTTTCGGAGGCGCTCCGCGTGGATCTGCGCAATCTGACGCGACGAGGGATGGAGCGGGCCCGGACATGGGAGGCGGCAAACGGGGTGCGCCTGCTCCTCGACGAGTCCTGCCCGGACGTCGCGCCCCTTGAAGTGCTCGGCGAGCCCGTGCTGCTCGGGTCGATGTTCGAGAACATCTTGCTGAACGCGGTGCAGGCCTCGCCCAAGGGCGCGCCCGTCCAGGTTGAAATTGGGCAGGACAACGGGCAGGTCCGCATCGAGGTGCGCAACAAGGGAGTCATCCCGTTGGCCATCCGGCCCCGCTTCTTCGAAAAATACGCGACCTGGGGCAAGGCCGGCGGCACGGGGCTTGGGGCCTACGCGGCCCGGCTCGTGGCCCGCGCGCACGGCGGCGAGATCACGGCCGAAAGTCGGCACGGCGGTACGTCCGTGGTCATCCGCCTGCCCCTGGCCCCCTGAAGGCCGTCACTTTCATGGCCTCGCCACTTCGGAGCGAACCCGCGTTCAGTCGGCTCGTGCTCCGTCCCTGAGAATCTTCACATCGTCAAGCAGCGCTGTCAGACGTTTCGCCAGTTCGTGCGCCTGATCCGCCCCGGCCCGCGTGTCTCCCGACTTGGCCGTCTCGTTCAGGGCCTCGGCCAGGGCCAGCGCCTCCGACGCGCCGAAGATGACGAGCGACGTCCTGAGCTTGTGGATGATGCCCCTGATCTCGGACAGATCGAGCTTCTCGGCGGCCGCGTCGAGCTGTTCCGCATACTGGGGCAGCGCCTTGATGAACGCATCGCACAACCTCACCATGGTCTCGGGGTCGTCGCCCGCATATTCGCGGATGGTCCCGAGTCCAAGCGAACCGGTTGCCTCCAATTTTCTGGACAATGCTGCTCCCTCCTCGGTCTGAACCGCCTTTTCGCGCCTTGCAAGCCTTTGCAGCGTGGCCAGGAACGCTTCCGGATCGGGCGGCTTGACGAAGAACGCGTCGATGCCCGCCTGCATGAACCGCTCGCGGTATTCGGGCAGGGCGTGCGCCGTGAGGCCCACCAGGGGCAGTCGCGAAAGCCCGGGATCGGGCAAGGGCGCGGATGCGCCGCGCCGTCTCGATGCCGTCCATGCCGGGCATCTGGCCGTCCAGCACCACCACATCAAACAGCCCGGGGACCAGCGCGGAAAGCGCGGCCTGTCCACTCTCCGCCAATACCACTTTGTGCCCCTTTCGGGCCAGCAAATGTTTAAGGAGAATACGGTTCGGCGTGGTCCTCCACGACGAGAACAGAGAGCGGACGCGCAGAGACAGCCGGGCCGTCGGCAGCTTCGCCGGGCTCCTCGGACGGCAGTTCGGCCGCGTCGGCCAGCGGGAACGGCAACTCGGCCGTGAAGACGCTGCCCTCGCCCACGCGGCTTTGCACGGCGATGTCGCCGCCCATCAACGTCGCCAGGTGCCGACTGATGGCCAGCCCCAGGCCCGAGCCGCCGTAGCGCCTGGTGGTCGAGCCGTCGGCCTGGGTGAAGCTCTCGAAGATGGCCCCCAGCTTTTCCTCGGGGATGCCGATGCCCGTGTCGCGCACGGAAAACGCGATCCGTGCCGCGCCATCGTCCTGGCCCGTGGCCGAGACAACGACGCGCACCTCTCCCTTCTCGGTGAATTTGACCGCGTTGGACAAGAGGTTGTTCAACACCTGCCGCAGCCGCACAGGATCGCCGCGCACGGCTCTCGGCAGGTCGTCCGCCATCTCCACCTCGAAGGAGAGCCCCTTTTGCCCTGCCATGATCTGCGCCAGGGAAAGCGCGGAGCGCATGGCCTCGCGGGGATTGAAGGGGATGGACTCCATGTCCAGCCTGCCGGCCTCGATCTTGGAGAGGTCCAAAACGTCGTTGATGATTTCGAGCAGCATGTCGCTCGATTCGCGGATGAGCCTCAGCCCGTCTCGTGTGGGGCCGTCCGCGGCCTGCTCGAAGAGGATGCGGGTGACGCCGATGATGCCCGCCACGGGCGTGCGAAGCTCGTGGCTCATGTTGGCCAGGAACTCGCTCTTGGCCCGGTTGGCGTCCTCGGCGCGCTTTCGCGCCTCGTGCAGTTCGGCCTCCAGCCGCTTGCGCACGGTGATGTCGGTGACGATGGTCAGGATGCACTTGCGGCCGAAGGCCTCGATGGACGCGGCCGAAAGCAGGCAGTCGAGCGGCCTCTCGTTCACCCGCAGGGTCACTTCGCGGTTCAGGACCACGCCGCGCTCGGCCACGTCGCGGACGAAGTTCTCGCGCTCGCTCGCGCTTGGCCAGACGCCGAGTTCCGTGGAGGTCCGGCCGAGCACCTCCTCGGGCCGCGCCCGGAACAGTTCGAAGATGGCCGGGTTGGCCTGCAGGATGGTGCCGGTGGCCATGTCGCTGATGGTCACGCCCAAAGGGGTGTGCTCGAATATCTTGGTAAAGCTGTCGCGGCTTTGCCTGAGCCGTTTCTCGGCCAGGGCGCGCTCCTCGATCTCGGCCCGCAGCGAGGCGGTCTGGGCCTGCACCGTCTCTTCCAACTCGCGGCGGCGGCGCACGAGTCCGGCCGCGCGCTGGCGGTGGGCGGCGTAGATCGAGAGGGCCAAAAGCGCCGTGACCAGGGACATGAACCACCATGTGCGCCAGAATGGCGGGGCCACGACGACCACCAGGCGACGCTCCTCGGGGCTCCAGACGTTGTTGTTGGCCGCCCTGACTCTGAAGACGTAGCGACCCGGATCGAGGTTGGTGTAGGTGGCGTAGCGCCCTTGCCGGGCGAGAACGAAATCCTCGTCAAAGCCTTCGAGCATGTAGGCGCACTGGTTACGGCGCGGGTCGGCGAAGTCGAGCGCCCCGAAACGGAAGGTGACAACCCTGTCGTCGTAGGTCAGGTCCAGGTGTTCCGCCACGGAGATGTCCTCGGCCAGAGGACGATCCCGCCCCATGACCGTGAGGCCGGTCAGCACCGGCTTGGCCAGGTGAGCGTTGGGTGTGATGTTCTCGGGAAAGAAGTACGTCAGGCCCTTTTGCCCGCCGAAGAACATCTCGCCGTTAAAGCCCTTGTGCGCGGCGTTCATCCAGAACTCGGGCCCTTGCAGGCCGTCGCGGGCCGAGAAATTGCGGATCTCGAAGGTCACGGTGTTCAGGTGGCTCAGGCCCCGATAGGTGGACAGCCACAGGTTGCCCGTCCCGTCCAGGAGCATGCCCTGCACCGCGTCGTCGGCCAGTCCGCTGTTCTCGGCAGTGAATTGGGTGAAGCGCCCGGTGGCGGGATCGAAGAGGTTCAGGCCGTCGTCCGTGCCCACCCAAAGCCTGCCCAGGCCGTCTTCGACGATGGGCGTGGCGCGGGGGTTGGAAAGACTCGCGGGATCGCCCGGATCGTGCCCCCAGGTCTGAAATTTGCCCGTGGCCGGATCAAAGCGGCTGAGCCCCGCGTTGGTGCCGATCCACATGGTCCCGTCGCGCGTCTGCATGATGTGGCGCACGCGGTCGTGGGGCAGACTCGACGGGTCGGCCGGATCGTGCCGGTAGCGCACGACGCGTCCTGTCTCGGGATCGAAGCGGTTCAGGCCGCCACGGCTGGTGCCGATCCACAAGAAGCCTTCGCGATCTTCGTGGATCCACCATATCTTGTCCTGGCTCAGGGTTTCAGGGTCGTCGGGATCGTGGCCGAAACGGCGGAAAGTCTGTGTTTCGCGTTCGAAAAGATTCAGACCCCGGTCCACCGTGCCCACCCACAAGCGCCCCTTGCGATCCTCGTGCAGGCAACTCACCCGGTCGAAGGACAGGCTCTTGGGATCGCGCGGATTGTTGCGAAAGACAGTCACTTCCCCGGTCTGGCGGTTGACCATGTTCAAGCCGTCGTAGCTCGTGCCTACCCAGAGCACGCCGTCGCGGCCCAGGAACACGGCGCTGACGAGTTCCCCCGAAAGGCTGTTCGGATTCCAGGGCTCGTTGCGCAAGAGCCCGAAGGCCTGGTAGGCCGGGTTGAGCTTGGAGAGACCGCCCGCGTAGGTGCCCACCCAGATCACGCCGCCAGCATCCTGCATGAGGCAGTGCACGTCGTCGTGGACCAGGCTCTGGGGGTCGTAGCGGTTGTTGCGCACGATCTGGAAATGGTCGCGGCCCGGCCGCATAGTGGCCAGGCCCGAGGACGTCCCGGCGTGCAGGTATCCCCTGGCCGAGCGCATGAGAGCCTGCACGCTCGTCGTGCCCAGATACCGGCGACAGGTGCCGAATTCGACGTCGATCAGCGCGAGCCCCGCCTCCTCGTAACCTGCCACGATTCGTCCCGGAGCCTCGGCCAGCAGCGAGAGGACAGGAGCCTGCGGCAGACAGGCGCCGGCAAAGGTACGAAGATCGGTACGCGTGGCATCGAGCTTGAAGAGCCCGATTGTCGAACCGATCCACAGCACGCCGGTTTCGTCCTCGGCCAGGGAGAGGACCGGCACTCCCGCCAGCCCCAAGCCCTCCAGGGTCATGCCCGTGAAGCGGCTGAACGTCCCGCTCGACTCGTCGAAACGGGCCAGCCCTTGGGCCGTGCCCACCCAGAGCGCGCCTGAGGCGTCGCGCAAAATGGCACGCACCTCGTCGCTGGGCAGGCTCGACGGGTCGTTTGGATCATGGCGGAAGGCCGTGAAGCCGGAACGATCCGGCCCCAGGCGGTTCAGGCCGCCGGACTTGGTGCCCACCCACAGGGTGTTGTCGGGATCGGCCAATAGCGACCGGATGTTGCTGTCGGAAAGACTTTTCGGATTTTCGGGATCGGCGCGATGGACCACGAATTCCAGGCCGTCGTGGCGGTTCAGCCCGTCGTAGGTGCCGAACCACAAGAACCCCTGGGCGTCTTGAACCGCGCAGAGAACCGAGGATATGGACAGACCGTCGTCCACGCCCACGTGCTGGAAGCGGGGCCGAAGCTCGGCCTGGGCCGCGGCGAAGGCGGGCGCGGCCAGAACGAGGACGATCGCCAGCAGTATGCGCACCGCTGGCCGCACGGCGCCACGGCGTCCACCGAAGCCCCATGGCAGGCGACCTTGCCCGCCAGAAAAAAAGAAAGACTGCAGCACGATAGCTCCCAACCCCCCGTTGCCAAGCCACGCTCGCCTCGAAAACAGTCAACTTCTCTAAGCGTTTCAATTACGCCGCGCAACGCCCTGAGATGGCGGCTTGCAGAGGCTCCCCGCGTGCGCACTCTCCCGAACTCGCGCCGACGGCCTTTCTCGTAACGCAAAAACTTAATGACGACAATGCATTACTGTTTCGCTACGGTCTCGGAAACACGTTTTCCCGCATCCAGCAGATGCGCGCCGGGAGTGGTGTCTGCTGGCTCTGCGCACGCACCGCTCCACAATTTCCTAAAAAAACACGTTCGGGCACAAAAAAATCAACGCCGAAAGTATGTTGCACGCAGGCGACGCCTCAAGGCCCCGCCAAAATGAACTGGATGACGCTTTCGAGGCGCGCGGGGGTGGAAAAAACCACCGCTTTTCATGTAGTCTCCATGGTAAATCCCAAAGGAGCCTATCATGCGTCTTTGCGCCGGACACGAATACAAGAAGGGCAGTTGCTCCTTCACCTGCTGGGCACCGAAGGCGAAACGGCTCGACCTCGTCCTGCCCGGCCCCAAGGAGGCCCGTCTGCCCATGGAACACCACGGCCAAGGCGTGTGGCACGCCGCAGTCGAGGATGTGGTGCCCGGACTTCGCTACGCCTATTCCCTCGACCATGGGCCGCTCCGGCCCGATCCGACCTCGCATCTGCAACCGGATGGCGTGCACGGACCCTCGGCCGTGGTCGATCATACGGCCTTTCGCTGGAATGATGCGGCCTTCCGCCCGCCCGCCCTGGCCGAATGGGTGATCTACGAGTTGCATGTAGGCACGTTCTCACCCGAGGGCACCTTTGCAGGGGCCATCGCCAAGCTACCGCTTCTGGCCGAACTCGGCGTCACGGTCCTGGAAGTCATGCCCGTGGCCGCCTTTCCGGGGGCGCGCAACTGGGGATACGACGGCGTGGCGCCCTATGCCGTGCACGCGGCCTACGGCGGTCCCGAGGGCTTCAAGTGTTTCGTGGACGCGGCCCACGGCCTGGGAATGGCCGTGATCCTGGACGTGGTCTACAACCACCTGGGGCCGGAGGGAAACTACCTGCGCGAGTTCGGGCCTTACTTCACGGCCGAACACCACACCCCCTGGGGCGAGGCGGTGAACTACGACGGCCCAAACAGCGGGCCGGTGCGCGATTTCGTCGTCGCAAACGCCCTGCACTGGATCAGGCGCTACCACGTGGACGGCCTGCGCCTGGACGCGGTGCAGACCATCCACGACGAATCCGTGCGCCACATCCTGTCCGAGCTTTCCCTGGCAGTGAAAGACGAGGCCGAGCGCCTGGGCAGGCCGCTGCGCCTGATCGCCGAGTCCGACCGCAACGACCCGCGCCTGGTCAGGCCGCTCGCCGTGGGCGGCCTGGGCTGCCACGGCGTGTGGAGCGACGACCTGCACCACGCCCTGCACGCCCTGACGACCCGCGAGAAGCGCGGCTACTACACGGACTACGGCCGGGCCGAGCACGTGGCCCTGGCCCTCGAACACGGCTTTGCCTACCGGGGCGAGTATTCGCGCTTTCGCCGCGCGGCCCACGGCCAACCGCCCGACGGCGTGCCCTGCGAGGCCCACGTGGTGGCCCTGCAGAACCACGACCAGGTGGGCAACCGCATGCGCGGCGAGCGCATCTCGCACCTGACGAACATTGAAGCCGTGAAGACGGCGGCCGCGTGCGTTTTGCTCTCGCCCTTTACGCCGCTGCTCTTCATGGGCGAGGAGTGGGCCGCGGCCGAACCTTTCTCCTATTTCACCAGCCACGGCGATCCCGGCCTGATAAAGGCCGTGCGCGCGGGCAGGCGCAAAGAATTCAAATCCTTCGGCTGGAAGGGCGAGCCGCCCGATCCCCAGGACGAAGCCACTTTCGCGGCCTGTACGCTCGACTGGCAGGCGCGCGAAAAAGCGCCTCACGCCGGGGTCCTGGCCTGCTACCGCGCGCTTTTGGCGCTGCGCCGGGAGGAGCCATTCGCCACGCGCACGCGCGTCTCGGTGTCGGCCCGCGCGCTGCTTTCCGGCGGCAAGGAGCAGGGCGCCGTGGTCATGAACCGCACGGGCGGCGGCCGCGAGGCCGTGTGCCTGTTCCTCTTCGCCCCGAAGACGAGCCTTGATTTTTCCGCCCTGCTTCCGGCCGGGAATTTCTCCCTGGTCCTGGACACGGGCGACGACGCCTTTGGCGGACCGGGCAGGGCCTTTGCCGCCCCCCCCGCGCGGCGCGCGCGCATCCCTGGTCCGCGCGCCCTGGTCCTGGTTCGCGAAACCCACTTGGAGGGCTTATGAGCGACCTGCCTCGCTACGTCTGCGTCCATGGCCATTTCTATCAGCCGCCGCGCGAGAACCCCTGGCTCGACGAGGTGGAGGTGCAGGACTCGGCCCAGCCCTACCACGACTGGAACGAACGCATCACGGCCGAATGCTACGCGCCCAACGCCCACGCCCGCATCCTCGACGGCGAGGGATTGATCGAAAACATCGTTAACAACTACGCGCGCATCAGCTTCAACTTCGGTCCCACGCTGCTCGCCTGGCTGGAGCGCAAACGGCCCTCGATCCACGAGGCCATCGTGCATGCCGACCACATCTCACGCCGGTTGTTCTCCGGCCACGGTTCCGCCCTGGCTCAAATCTACAACCACATGATAATGCCCCTGGCCACGGAGCGCGAGCGCCGCGTGCAGCTCGCCTGGGGCCTGGAGGACTTTCGCCGTCGCTTCGGCCGCGAGGCCGAGGGCATATGGCTGCCCGAGACGGCCGTGGACCTTTTGACTCTCGATCTTCTGGCCGAGGCCGGGCTCGCCTTCACCATCCTGGCCCCGCGCCAGGCCGCGCGCGTGCGCCGCCTGGGTGAGGAGGAATGGCGCGACGTCTCGGACGGTCGCGTGGACCCCACCACGCCCTACGTGCAGCGCCTGCCCTCGGGCCGCACCATCGCCCTGTTCTTCTACGACGGCCCCATCTCCCAGGATCTGGCCTTCGCCGGGCTCCTCAAGAGTGGTGAGGCCCTGGCCGATCGCCTCATGTCCGCCTTCACCGAGCCGGGCGCAAACGGCCGCGACTGGCCGCAGCTCTCGCACATCGCCACGGACGGCGAATCCTACGGCCACCACCATTCCCAGGGCGAGATGGCCCTGGCCTACGCCCTGTCCGTCATCGAGCGCGACCCGGACGTGTCCCTGACCAACTACGGGGAGTACCTGGAGCGCCACCCGCCGACCATGGAGGTGGAAATCTTCGAGAACTCGTCCTGGAGCTGCATCCACGGCGTGGAGCGCTGGCGCGCGGACTGCGGCTGCAACTCGGGCATGAAACCGCACTGGCACCAGAAGTGGCGCGCGCCCCTGCGCGAGGCCGTGACCCGGTTGGGCGAGCGGCTTGACTCCATCCTCGAAAAGGAGGGCGGCGCGCTCTTCAAAGATCCATTCGCGGCTCGCGAGGCCATGATCGAAATCATCGAGGACCACGCGCCCGAAAACGTGGACCGCTTTTTGGCCGAACACGCGCGCCGTCCCCTGGCCGCGCACGAGGTCGTCCGGGCGCTCAAGCTCTTGGAGATGGCCCGCTTCGGTCAGCTCATCTTCACGAGCTGCGCCTGGTTCTTCGACGAGGTCTCGGGCATCGAGACCGTGCAGGTCATGCAGTACGCGGCCAGGGCCATGCAACTCGCCCAGGATCTGACCGGCCAGGACCTCGAACCCGAATTCCGGGAAATCCTGCGTGGCGCGCCCTCAAATGTCCTTGAGAACGGGGCCAGGGCCTACGACGAGTACGCCAAGCCCGCCCGCGTGAACCTGCCGCGCGTGGCCGCGCACTACGCCATGGCCGCGACCTTCGGCCTGGCCGGGGAGGAGCACCGCCTGGGGGCCTATGCCGTGCGTGCGGAGAAAGTGGACAGGCGCACAGCCGGACGCTCCAGCCTTTGCACCGGCACGGCCAGGATGACCGCCCTTGCCACGCGCGAAGAGACCGAAGTGCAGTTCGCCGTGTTGCACGCGGGCGACCACAATCTGGCCTGTGGCGTAGCCCCGCTCGTCGGCGACAAAGACTTCCTCGCTATGCGTTCCGAACTCGCCGAAACCTTCGAGCGTGGCGACCTGGCCGAATCCATCCGCCGCCTGGACGGCCACTTCGAGGGCCACGGCTATTCCGTGCGCGACCTCTTTCGCGACGGTCAGCGCGAGGTGGTGCGCGCCATGCTCAAACCCTCTTACGCCTCTGCCGAGACGGTCCTGCGCCGTATGCACGAGGACAACGTGCCGCTCCTGAACTTCCTCGGTTGGCTTTCCATCCCCCCGCCGCGCCACATGGCCGAGGCCGCGCGCTTCGTCATCAGGACGGACCTCAAGCGCCTCTTCCGGAGCAGGGAGATCGACGTGCGACGACTCGGGGAGCTTCTGGACGAGGCCCAGCGCCGCGACGTGGACCTCAGTGGCGAGAAGCTCGGCCTTCTGGCCGCAGGCTGGCTGGCGCGCAAGGTCGAGAAGTTCGCGGCCGATCCCCTGGACATGGAGCACCTCGCCAAGTTGCGCGAGGCCAGGGAGCACCTCTCGCGTCTTTCGCTGGGCCTGTTGCAGTGGCGGGCGCAAAACGTCTGGTTCGACCTCAATCAGGGGCTTCGCCCCGAGATGGGCGACAAGGCCGCGCAGGGCGACGAGACCGCTACGGCCTGGTGCGAGGCCTTCGACGACCTGGGGCGATTGCTCGGCATGAGGACGGCATGAACACGCCCCTGGCCACCTACCGCCTGCAGTTCCATCCCGGCTTCGGCTTCGCCCAGGCCCTGGTCGCGCTACCCTATCTGAAGCGCCTGGGCATAAGCCATGTCTACGCCTCGCCCATCTTCGCGGCCAGGCCGGGCTCGGAACACGGCTACGACGTCTGCGACCACCAGCGGCTGAACCCGGAACTGGGCGGCGAGGAGGAGTTCGCCAAACTGCGCGCGGCCGCGCGCGACATGGGGTTGTACTGGATACAGGACATCGTGCCCAACCACATGGCCGTGGCGGGCGAAAACCGCACGCTCGTGGACCTGCTGGAGAACGGCGAAGCCTCGCGCTTCCACCCCTTTTTCGACATCGACTGGGACCATCCCCTGGAAGGGCTCAAGGGCCGTATGCTGGCCCCGTTCCTGGGCGATCTCTACGGCCGCACCCTGGAGAAGGGTGAAATCAGCCTCGGTTTCGACGAAGACGGCTTCTTCGCGCGCTACTACTCCCTGCGCCTGCCCCTGGCCCTGGACACCTACCCGTTGCTGCTCACGCGGGGGCTCGGCGCGCTTCGCGCGCGTCTGGGTCGCGACGACCCCGACTTCTTGAAATTCACGGGCGTGCTTTACGCCATCAAGAACCTCCCGGCCGAATCGTTGGAGGAGCGCTACGACCAGATATCCTTCATCAAGCGAATGCTGCACGAACTGTACGCCCAGAGCGAGGCCGTGCGCGGCCACATGGACGCCGTGCTGCGCGAGGCCAACGACGAGGCCTCGCGCGATCTGCTCGACGACATCCTGGCCAGGCAGCGTTTCCGCCTCTCCTACTGGAAGGTCGCGGGCGAGGAGATCAATTACCGCCGCTTCTTTTCCATCAACGACCTCATTTCGCTGCGCGTGGAGAACGAGGCGGTCTTCGACCACAGCCACCGCATGATCCTCGAACGTGTGGCCTCGGGCGACTTCGACGGCCTGCGCGTGGACCATGTGGACGGCCTGTACGATCCCTCGGCCTATCTGCGCCGCCTGCGCGACAAGGCGGGCGATATCTACCTGACGGTGGAGAAAATCCTCATCGGAAACGAGCCGCTGCCCGCGTTCTGGCCCGTGCAGGGCGCCACGGGCTACGAGTTTCTGAACACGGTCACGAGCCTCCTGGTGGAGCCCTCCAACGCGCGCGCCTTCGGCCGCGCCTACGTAGGCTACGCGGGACGTCGGCCGCCACTGGCCCGCATTGTGGCGGAAAAGAAGCGCGGCATCATCGCAACCCATCTCTCGGGCGACGTGGACAACTTGGCCCGCCTGGTGAAAAACGTGGCCAGCCGCGACCGCCACGCCTTCGACATCACCCTGCCCGCGCTGCGCCAGGCCATCGCCGAACTGCTCACCGCCTTTCCGGTCTACCGCACCTATCTTTCGCGTGACTCCTTTCGCCCCGCTGACCTCGGCTACATCCGCGAGGCCGTACGTCAAAGCCGCAAGGCCTCGCCGCTGCTCGCCTCGGAATTCGACTTCCTGGAGCGCTTTCTGCTCCTCGACTTCCCCGAGCGCCTGGGCCAGGAGGAGCGCGGCCAGTGGCTGCACATCGCCATGCGTTTCCAGCAGATGACCGGCCCTCTCATGGCCAAAGGCCTGGAAGACACTGCCTTTTACGTGCACAACCGGCTCATCTGTCTGAACGAGGTCGGTGGCGAGCCCGGCCGTTTCGGCCTGCCTCTGGACGAGGCCCACGCCATTCTGGCCGAGCGCGCCCGCGACTGGCCCAAGGCCATGAACGCCACCGCGACCCACGACACCAAGCGCGGCGAGGACGCCCGCGCCCGGCTGGCCGCGCTCTCGCAATTCCCGGGCGAATGGCGGGAGCTTCTGCGCGCCCTGACCCGCGCCCTGGCCAAAAGCCGCAGGAAGGCCCAGGCCGCAAACGGCCCGCCTGGCGATCCGGACGCCGCCCAGGACGTCACCCAGGACGCGGCGCAGGACATCCCGACACGCAACGACGAATACATGATTGCCCAGGCCGCGCTCGCCGCGCTGCCGTTCGGTGGGGCGGGAAAGGACCGCTTCCGCGAACGGCTGGAAGCCTTTCTAGTCAAGGCGTTGCGCGAGGGCAAGGAGAACACCGGCTGGCTCAGGCCCGACGAGGAGTATGAGAAGACCGCGCTCGAAACGGCCCGGCGGCTTTTCAGGCCGGGCAAAAACGCCTTCGCCAAGGCCTGCCAGGCGCTGCTCGCGACCCTGACGCGGCCGGGCGTCACGGCTTCGCTCTGCCAGACGCTGCTCAAGATCGCCGCGCCGGGCATCCCCGACATCTACCAGGGCACGGAGCTGTGGGACTTTTCTTTCGTGGACCCGGACAACCGGCGACCCGTGGATTTCGCGGCGCGCGAATCCCTGCTCGCGCACATGGAGGCCGCCTTCGCGGACAACCCCGAGCGGCTCGTGCGCGAGCTTTTGGCCACGCCCGAGGACGGCCGGGTCAAACTCTTCGCTTTGTGGAGGGGGCTCTCGCTTCGTCGCTCCCAGACCGCGCTGTTCGCGGAGGGCTCATACGAACCCGTGGCCGTGGAGGGTCCGGGCGCGGCGTGCGTCTTCGCCTTTGCGCGCCGCCTGGGACCGGCCCTGGCGCTGGCGATTTTGCCCGTGCGCGCCGCGCCGCTCTTCGGAGGCGACTATCCCTTGGGCGCGCGCTGGGGTGAGACCAGACTCGTCCTGCCCGAGGAATCTCTTGACGGCCCGCCCCCGCTCATGATCAACGCCTTTACGGACAAACGGCTGCCGCGCGGGCGGATCGTTTTCGTCCGTGACGCGCTTTCCGACTTCCCCGTGTCCCTGTTGACTGGCGAGCCCGATCGGACGACTTCCTGAACGGCCGCCTCCGCGAGGTGTTCAGCGCATGCGCCACGCCCTCATGTTGCCGCTGCTTGTGGTTCTGGCGATCGTGGCCGTCTCGGCCCTTGCCCGGTCCGCGTCCGCCGCGCCCGGCCCCTCCAACCTGCCCTGCCTGGGCTCGCACGACTGTCCCTACGGCGAGTACTGCTCGGTCACGGACATGCGCGGCACGTGCCTGCCGTTCCCCAAGTCCCGTGTCCCGTGCGAGTCGCACGAGCAGTGCGGCCAGGCGGCCTACTGCGATCCCATGCACCTGATCTGCGTGCCCGACCGGGCGCGGCCGCCGTCCCTCATCGGCAAGCCCTGCGATCCGGAGATGGAGTACTACTGCGGCGACGAGGCGGCCTGCTGCGAGATCATGGGCGAGTTCTACTGTCAGGTGGACTGCCCCTAGCAGGCCGTTCCAGATACGCCCTCTGCTGTGTTTCCGTGAAAAATTCAAGGCCGACGCGTATTTCACATACGCGTTGGCCTTGAATTTTTCTTGCGCCTTGCATCCGACGCTTTTGACCGGCCTGCGAGAGAACGCTTAAAACGCCCTTTTACGTGCTCAGGGCCAGGCGGCGGACGGCCTCGGCGTCGGCCGCGCGGCCCGCGGCCTCCAGCGCCTCGGCGTGCAGCTCGTGAAAGCTCCTGCGGGGCTTGAGCGCGGCCGCCTGTCCGGCCAGCGAGACCGCGATCTCCGGATCCTGGCCCTGGTCCAGGTAGACGCGGGCCATGAGGTGGATGGAGTGGGCGTCCTGGGGGTTGTGGGTGATGGCGCGGTGCAACAGCTCGCGCGCCTCGTCGAGCCTGCCCCCGGCCAGGGCCAGCCGGGCCAGATGGCGGCTGGCCAGCCCTTCGCCGCCGGGCGCGGCCGCCGCCTTGGCGTAGTGGCCGCGCGCCTTGGCCGCCTTGCCCTGGCTCTCGGCGATCTGCCCCAGCCGGATCAGGCTGAAGACGTGCTCCGGTTCGATCTTCAGGCAGCGCCTGAAGGCCCTCTCCGCCTCCTTGGGGTCGGAGAGGCGCAGGCAGGTGGTGCCGTAGTTGTAGATGGCCGAGATGTCGCCGGGGTCCGTGGCGAAGACCTGCCGGAACAGCGGCAGGGCCTGCTCCAGGCGGCCGAGCCGCGCCAGGCACACGGCCAGCGAGTTGCGCGAGAGGGTGTTGTCCTCGTCGGCCAAAAGCGAGAGTTTGTATTCCTCGATGGCCGCGTAGGTGTCGCCCTGGGTGAAGAGCCGGTCGGCCGCGATGTTCAGGGACACGGAATCGAAGAGAGCCACCTGCGGCGCGGGCAGAAGCAGGGCGTGGTCGAGCGCCTTGCGGGCGTTGTCCAGGGCGTCGGCGCGCGAAAAGGCGAGGAACGGCCAGGGCGCGATGCCCACGGCAAGCTCCACCTCCAGCCGCTCGCGCGCCGCCCCGGCCAATTCGGCAAAGGCCGCGCGAAGCTCCCCCGGATCGCGATCCGGCACGAACCAGGCCAGGGAATCCAGACTGTAGCGCCCGCCCGTGGCGCTCTCGCCGAGCGCCTTGGCGGCCATGGCCGCAAACTTGCGCAACAGTGCGTCCGCCTGCTTGCGCGAGGCCGCCACCGAACGGCCTCCCTGCCCGGTCAGCCGGGCCAGGACCACGGCGAAACGCTCGAACCGGCCGCGCTCGGCAGCCACGAAGGCCAGAAAGTCTCGGTAGCCGTAAAGACCCGTGAGCATGTCGCGCTGGCCTGCGCCGTCGGCCGCGCCCTCGGGCGGCGGGGCGTGCTCGTCGAGCAGGGTCAGACGGTCGCCCGCCTCGATGGGCCAGGCCGCGTCGGCCAAGTGCAGCACCTCGGCGAAGGCTAGGTCGTCCTGGACCTCGATGACCACGGCCTCGCCCTTGTACATGGTGGGGTACTCCGCGATGAGGCGGCGGCCGTCCGTGGTCGTCAGCCCCCGCGCCTCGTCGAAGCGCGGCGACCAGACCAGGAAGCGCAAGCCCTCGCGGATGTCCACCTCGCGCCCCAGGTTCATGCTGAAGCGCGACAAGGGCAGCGCCTCCAGCACCCGACCGCCTTCCTCCACGATGCGCGAGAAGGCCAGCGCGCGGTCGCGGCCGAGCTCCTTGGCAGTGGACACGGCGCGCCGCGCCTTGCCCGCCAGGACACGGGCCATGTCGCGCGGCGGCAGCACGGTCTGGGGACCGCTCAAGTCCTGGGGAAAAAGCGCATAGCCCGCGCAGGCCGTAAGCGAAACCGGCTCGGGCAGCCCCTTGGGCCGAAGCCGCGCCGTGGCCGCGCGCAGATCCTCGGCCAAACCCTGGCAGTCCTTGGCCGACGCGCCGGGCCACAGGAACGCGAAGCGGTCGTCGCCAAGCCGCGCAGCCGCCACCTGCTCCGGGCACACGGCGCGAAGCGCCACGGCCACGGCCGCAAGCAGCCTGTCGGCCGTGTCCTGGCCCAGGCGCGAAAGGTGCGCGGTGTAGTGGTCCAGATCGAGCAGCACCACGCCCAGGCGGCCCGTGGAGGCCGCAAGCCCCGGATCGACGCAGCCCGAGGCGGCGGGCGAGAGGCAGCTTTGCGCGGCCTCGATCTCGCGCGCCAGGGCCTGCTCGAAGACGTGGCCGTGCAACAGTCCGGTCAGGGGGTCGAGCTCGCGCTCCTTCAAAAGCGACAGGGAGCGCAGCACGAGCCGCGCGGCAGCGGGCAAAAGCGCCAGCGTGCCCTTGGGCGCGCGGATGCGCACGCCCTTGGCCACGAACACGGCCAGCACCGCGCCGTCCTGCACCAGGGGCAGGAGCAGGCGGCGCTCCTTGGAGAGGTGCACGGGCAACCCGTCCGCGCCCGGCATGTCGGGCAGGACGGCTTTGGCCGCGTCCGGAAAGAACAGGGCCGAGGAGCCGAAGTGCAGGAAATCCGCCAGCATCTCGCGCACGCGCGCTTCGTGGCGGATCAGATCGCGGCGGGTCAGCCGCGCGCCTGTGAACGACGATTGGGCGGGCGATTGCGGGGCGGTGTTCGTCATGGCCTGTGTTAGTACCGCCACACCCCGCTCGCGGCAAGCGTCCACCCCCGCACAATCTGCCGCCGACGGCATATGCCCGCATGGTACACAAATGTAGCCTTTTTCCGCGAATGCTTCACAATTGTACGACCTCTTTATGCACCGAATACAAAAAGCCTTTAATTACAGCGCACTACGATCTGGCACGGGTCGTGCTTTATCCCTGGCAGGAGGATACCATCATGCTTGCAACTCTGCTTGTCGCCGCCGTGGCGCTCACGCTTGTGATCTGTGAGGTCGCTCTCGGCCGCCCCGAACGGTTCGCCGCGTCCGAAACCGGAGAGAATGCCGAGAGCCTCGGCTGCCTCGCGCCCCGCATGAGCCCGGCCGAGGCGGCAACCCGCGCCGTGCCGCTGCTTCTGGCCGGGCTCGGCCTGCCCCTGGCCATCGCGCACCCGCTGCCCGGCCTTTCCTGCCTGACCCTGGCCGGAGCGCTCTTCGCCCTCGGGTCTCGGCTTCGTCCCGCGCGCCCGTCCTCGCCCGCCGCAGCGACATCGAGATGACGGCCATCACGGAATTTTTCACGCCCCGCCCTACAGTGGCAATCCGGGAGGGCTTGCGTTATGTAGCCGGACATGACGAACGACGCGAAGATCATCCTGACGGCCTTGCGCGAGCGGCGCAGCATCCGCTCCTTTACCGACGAGCCCGTTGACGACGCCGCGCTGGGCGCGATCCTCGAAGCGGGCCGCTGGGCCCCAAGCGGCCTGAACAACCAGCCCTGGCGCTTTCTGGTCGTGCGGGCCGGGGACGCGCGCCAGGAGACCCTGGCTTTGCACACCAAGTACGCCCACATCGTGCGCGGCGCGGCCGCGCTGATCTGCGTCTTTTTGGAGCGCGGCAAGATGTACAACGCGCGCAAGGATTATCAGGGCGCGGGCGCCTGCATCCAGAACATGCTTCTGGCCGCACACGCGCTCGGGCTGGGCGCGGTTTGGCTGGGCGAGATCATCAACCAGGAGCCTGATGTGGTCGCGGCCATAGGCGTGAACCCCGAGGCTTACGAGATGATGGCCGTGATCGCCTGCGGCCACCCGGCCAAGAAGGGCTCGTCCGAACGTCTCCCCCTCGAATCGCTGCTGCTCGAACCCATCCGACCGTTGACGTAGAATTTTGATGAACCGACCGCTTCCCAATCGCCGCGCGCACGGCGCGAGAAAGACCCGTCCCTGGAATGCGCCCATGCGTGCTCCAGGCGCGGAGCTTTTCGCAGCCGCACGGCTGGCGCTTTGGGGACGGTCCATGAAGGAGCCAACATGCGCGTGACCACCTTCGCCCTGGGACCGCTGGAGACCAACTGCCACGTCGGCGACAACGGAAGCCAAGCCCTGGCCGTGGACCCCGGCGGCGATCCGGCCGAGGTCGTGGAGTTCTTGGAATCCCAGGGGCTCGAGCTTTCGCACATCCTGATCACCCACATGCACTTCGATCACATCTACGGCGCGGCGGCCCTGGCCAAGGCCACGGGAGCGCCCGTGCTGGCTCCGGCGGGCGATGCCTATCTGCTCGAATCCGAGCTCGGCCGGGGCGGTTTCATGGGCTTTCCCCTGGTCGACGACTTCGACTGGCAGCCCGTGACCGAGGGCGTGTACGAGTTCATCGGCCAGCCCTGCCACGTGTTGGCCACGCCGGGCCACACGCCGGGCAGCGTCTCCTACTGGTTCCCGGACGCCGGGTGCGTCTTCGCTGGCGACCTGATCTTCTACCGCAGCATCGGCCGCACGGACTTTCCCGGCGGCGACATGCAGACCCTGCTCGACTCGGTGCGCGAGAAGATATTCTCCCTGCCCGAGAACACGGTCATCTATGCCGGGCACATGCTCGACACCACGGTGGGCGCGGAAAAACTGCACAATCCGTACTTCCGGAACATGCATCTCTAACCCCGCAAACGCCGCCTGCCCATGAGCCGCACACCCCGCCTGACCGTAACCATCGCGGCCTACAACGCCGCGAAATGGCTGCCCGTGGCCCTTGAATCCTGCCTCTGGCAGAGTCTGCCCGAGATCGAGGCCGTGGTCGTGGACGACGGCTCCACGGACGACACCGCGCGCATCGCGGCCCATTACGCGGCCCGCGACGAACGGGTGCGGCTCGTGCGCCAGGAGAATGCGGGCGCGGCCAAGGCGCGCGCGGCGGGCCTTGCGCATGCGCGCGGCGAATATCTGATCTGGCTCGACGCGGACGATTTTCTGGACCGCCATGCCGCCAGGGAGATGATCGCCACGGCCGACCGCGACGGGGTGGACATGGTCTGCGGCAACGCCGTGGTCTTCTCCGAACTGACCTTCAACGCGCGGCGCTATTTTCACCACCCCCCGGACTCGGGGCTGACCTTTGACGAGCCCCGCTACTGGAAGAGCAAGGTCTGCTGGCGCTGGATGTTCCGCACGGCCTTTTTGCGCGAGCGCGAGATGGTCCACATCCCGCTTGCGCGCGGCGAGGACGTCTGCTTCATGTTCTCGGCCCTGTGCCAGGTGCGGCGTTTTTCGCAAAGCCCGCACCTGTTCTACTACTTCCGGCAGGACCACAAGGGCATGGGCTCACGTGTGGACATCGAGGTGGAGCACGACATCGGCCACTTCGTCCACGCCCGGCGCATCCTGCTTCAGGCCGGGCGCATCAAGCCGCTCATCAAATACTTGACCGAGAACTATTTCCGAAACATCAAGAAGATGATGCCGCGCATCGCCGCGGCCGGAGAGCACTGGGTACAGCGCACCGCAGACATCAGCCTGGAGATATTCGAGGGGCTCGATCCGCGCTGGTTCACGGCCGAATACCTGGCTCCGGAGCTTTCGGCCGAGCCGGAGTTCGTCCCCCTGGCCGAGGCGCTCATCGCCCGCGACAGGGAGCGCGTCCTGGCCGAGCTTCGCGCCTGGAGCGAACGCAGGGCGCACGCGCCCGAGGTGGACAAAAAGAGTACGTTGCATCTCTTGCGCCGTCGCGTGAAGGCGTTTTTGAACCCGCTTTCGCACATGGCTAGGCGGCGGTTGCGCGAGTTGGAGGCCCGGGCCTTTAAGCGATTGCGGACCATGGCCGACGCGCCCGAAGCGGCAACGCGGCCGACGACCACGGGAGGAACGGGATGAACGCACCCAAGGTGTTCATCGACCTGACGGCCAAGTGCTGAGGCGTGGGCCTGGAGGTAAGTTGGTACCTCCGTCTCGGACGCCAGGAGATACTGGAGGCGCTGGTCTCGCAGAAGGCCGCGTCGCAGGTGCGGGCGAGCTTTGCGCTGGACTGCGGCTTTCGCATGGAGGCCGAGGATCGCGGCGAGGCCGTGCTCTTCCGCTTTACCCGCTCGCGGCCGGAGAAGGAGACGCCGTGAATCCGTCCATATCAGGCGAAGCCGTTGTCTTCGCGGGCAGCCCGCGCAAGGGCGGCAACTCCGACGCGGCCGCCCAGGCCTTTGCCCAGGGCGTGCGCGAGGCAGGCGGCCAGGCCCGCGTCATCTTGCTGCGCGGGCACGATCTCATGCCCTGCCGGGGCTGCTACGGCTGCCGTCCGGACCTGGGAGGACGCTGCGTGCTGCCCGACGCCCAGGCCGTGGTGGAGTTGTATGAAACGCTTCTGCGCGCGCCGCTCTTCGCCTTTGCCGCGCCGGTCTTCTTTTACCACCTGCCCGCCCACGCCAAGGCCTTCATCGACCGCAGCCAGCCGTGGTATCTGCGCTGGGAAGCTGGCGATCCGCTCATGCGCGCCTTGCCGCGACGCACGGCCCATCCCCTGCTCGTTTCGGGCCGGGCCGAGGGTGAGCGGCTCTTCGAGGGCACCCTCCTGACGCTTAAGTATTTCTTTTTGACCTTCAACGTGCGCCTGGCCCCGGCGGCCGAGCTGCGAGGCTTCGACGGCCCGCACGACCTGGCCACGAGCCCGGCCGGGCTCGACGGATTGCGGGCCAGGGGCGCGGCCGCCTGGCAGGCCCTTTCGGCCAAGCCGTGAATCCGCGCTCGGCCATCGACACGCTGATGGCGCGGGTGGCCGAAGCTTTCGGCGCAAGCGAGACGCGCTGCCAGTGCTGCGGCGCTTTGGCCACGAAGATTCCGGGCGAGCTTCCCTTGTGCCCCGAGTGCGCCCGCGAGCTGCGCCTGCGAACGGGCGGGTATTGTCCGCGCTGCGGCGCGATCTTCGCCGACGAGACGGCCGCGCCGCACCTGTGCGCGGCCTGCCTGCGCTCGCCGCCCCCCTACGAGCGGCTGACGTTTTTCGCGGCCTACGCCCCGCCCCTGGACGAGTGCATCCTGAGCTTCAAGTTCGCGGCCGCGCTCTCGCGCCAAAACCTGCTGTGCGCCATGCTGCACGCGGCCTTCGCGCGCCTAGGACCGCCCGTGCCCGACGTCGTGGTTCCCGTGCCACTGCACGAAAGACGCCTGCGCGAGCGCGGCTTTAACCAAAGCCTGGAGCTTGCGCGCGGCCTGGCCGGGCGGACCGGGATCGGACTTGCGGCCACGGCCTTGTCGCGCCTGCGCGACACCGTGCCCCAGGCGCGGCTCGAACGGGCCGAGCGGCTTTTGAACCTCAAGGGCGCGTTCGCCGCCGATCCCAGGCAGGTCGCGGGCAGGCGCGTGCTGCTCGTGGACGACGTGAGCACCACGGGCGCGACCCTGGTCGAATGCACGGCCGCGCTGCTCGCCGCGGGCGCCGCGACCGTGGACGTGGCTGTCCTGGCGCGCACCGCCGAGCCCGACATGCGCGCGGAACCTGTCTCCCGGTAGCCGCCCCTTTCGCTGGCCGCGCAGACCTGCCCGTATCCGGGTTGTTCAAAACCACGTTTCCTGTGGAAAAAGATTCGCGCCGCGCCCTGTCACACCGCACGTTCTTTTGCCTGCGCCGGGTTTTGGCCAACAACGACCTTTGTATCTCCGACAATTTTGAAAACATTCTGCAACATGCTAATTCCGCAAGGAAAAAATTGTTGCCCCCATTGTTTCCTAACCCTATCGTGCACCCTGCAGATATGGAGGGGGATTTTCACGGCATTCAGGAGGGAGCAATGGGACATCTTTCCGTCGGTAAACGAATAGCGGGCGGCTTCGCAGTCGTCCTCGCCTTGTTGGCGGTCGTGGCGGTCCGCTCCTACGTGGTCGCCACGGACGCGAGCGAGGGCTTCGCCGCATACCGCGACCTCACGCTCGGTGCCAACGCCGCGTCGGATTTCGACAGCGAGCTTTTGCACACCCGGCTGGTGGTCAAGGACTTCCTGGTCAGCGGGGCCGAGACCGACAAAGTCAAATTCGAGGAAGAGGCAGGGGAGTTCCTTGAAGCCTTGGAGCGGGCACGAGAACAAAATCCCTCTCCCGAGCGTGCCGCCATGATCGACACGGTGGCGCGGGTCTTCGCCGACTTCCGGGCACATTTCAACGAAGCCGGGGAATACACACGCACGGTGGAAAGACTTCTCGCCCTAGTCATCGAGCCCGAAGGCACGGCCATGGAGCGCGCCCTGTTCTCGCTCATGCGCGGCGGGCGCAACGACGACGACCTGGACATGACCTATGCCGCCTCAAACGCCCTGCGCCGCCTTCTGAGCGCCCGGGGCAACGTCTTTCGTCACCTGGATACCGGCTCGTCCTCCGCGTCCGACATGGCCGAGGGCGATCTGGCCATGCTCGAAAGCGCCCTGGACAGCATCGACAGCATGCTGGCCGTCCGGGGAAGGTCCGGAGAAATCGACGCGGTGCGCCAGAGCCTCTCGCATTTCGCAGAGGCCTTCCGGGAGGCGTCGCAGGCCATCGTGCGGCGAAACGCCCTGGTCGAGGATCTGCTCGACCCGGCCGGGGACGAGATCGCGGCCGTCGCCCAGGGCCTCGTCGAGTCCGTGCAGCAGGAGCAGGACGCGCTCGGCTCGACCCTGGAGGGGGAACTCGGGCGCGGGGCCGTGATCGTGGCCGTCGTCTCCGTGGCCGCAGCGGTCGTGGGCGTGCTCTTCGCCGTGCTCATCACGGCCGGGATCGTAGGGCCGCTGACGCGCACGGCCAAGGCCGCGGAGGACGTGGCCCAAGGCAGGACCGACATCGACCTCGAACCCAAAGGGAAGGACGAAATCGCGGCCATGCAGCGCGCGCTGATCAACATGGTGGAGCAGTTGCAGACGCGCATGGCCGAGGCGAAAAAGGCCGAGGCCGAGGCCCGGGCGCAAAGCGAGGAGGCCACCCGCGCCATGCGCGAGGCCGGCGAAGCCAGAACCCGGGCCGAGGCGGCCCAGGCGCGTACCGTCGAGGCGGCCGGACTTCTTGAGGAAGTCAGCGAGCGCGTGGCCTCGGCTTGCGAGGAGATATCCGCCCAGGCCGAGCAGGGCGCGGCCGGAGCGGCTAGACAAAGCGAGCGCGTGGCCGAGACGGCCACGGCCATGGAGCAGATGAACGCCACGGTCCTCGAAGTGGCCAAGAGCGCCTCCTCGGCCGCCGAAACCTCGGGCAAGGCCAGGGCCGAGGCCGAGGGCGGAGCGGACGTGGTGCGAAGCGCGGTGCAGGCCATCCAGGAGGTGGAGACCCATACCGGGCGGCTCAAGGCCAACATGGACGCCCTGGCCTCCCAGGCCCAGGACATCGGCCGCATCATCGGGGTCATCGACGACATCGCGGACCAGACCAACCTGCTGGCGCTCAACGCGGCCATCGAGGCGGCGCGGGCCGGCGACGCGGGCCGGGGCTTCGCCGTGGTCGCGGACGAGGTGCGAAAACTCGCCGAGAAGACCATGGAGGCCACCAAGGAGGTCGGCCAGGCCATCCGCGCCATTCAGGATGTTTCGCGCCAGAACATGGCGGGCATGGACGACGCTGCGGGCGCGGTGGACAAGGCCACGGGCCTCGCGGACGAGTCGGGCCGTTCCCTGGCCCGCATCGTGGAACTGGTCGCCTCGGCCGCGGACGAGGTGCACTCCATCGCGGCCGCGAGCGAGGAGCAGTCCGCCGCGAGCGAGCAGATCACGCGCGGCATCGAGGAGATCAACCAGATTGCCGGGGAGACGAGCCAGGGCATGGGCCAGACCGCCCAGGCCATCGGCGAATTGAACGCCCAGATCGCGGAACTGCGCGAGATGGTGGGCAAGCTGAAATCAGAGTAGCCGCCCAGGCCGTTGAAAAAGCTTCATCTGCGGCGTTGCTTCGAAAGCGCCGCGTCCTCGCGTATGTCTTGATACGCGTCGGGCGCGGCGCTTTCTTGCGCCTTGCATCTGCGGCTTTTTGAACGGCCTACAGAGCAAAATAACCAACATGAGAAAGCCCCCCATGTCGCGGACACGGGGGGCTTCGCCGTTCTCATGCTGATATTGCAGACATTCTTGTTCGCAAAACTTCCCCCTTAACTCTTCCTCTGAACGAACGGATCATTTTTGTATCCACTAACATGAGGTAGGAAGCATGAAGAAAAACAAGAATCCTTATTCTAATTCAATAATTCGCTGGTTCACACGAATTTTGATAGAAATTTTCATTAGGAAATTAGTGGGCAATATTATAGACTTTGTAGTAAGCAATCACCTCCCCTATTGATCCTGGAAGCAGCAAGGCCCTATGCTTCGGGGCCCTGCTGTCATTTTTTCATCTCCGTTCTCCGGGGGCTTGAGCCGTTGCCAAACTCGTTTCCCCAGCCTTCCCAAGGCTGCTCAAAAGGGCCAGATGCAAGGCGCAAGACAAATCCAGGCCCGAAGCGTATTTGGAATACGCGAGGGACTGGATTTGTCGCGGCAACGCCGCGGATGGCGCGTTTTGAGCGGCCGAAGCAAAGGACGGCTATTTCCCGGCCATGGCCCTAAGCCGCGCGATGCGCTCGGGGATGGGCGGATGGGTGGAGAACCAGCGCGCCATGGAGCCTCCGGAGAAGGGGCTGACGATGAACATGTTCTCCGTGGCCGGGGAGGCGTCGAGCGGCACGCCCCGGCTGGTGCGGTCCAGCTTGTCCAGGGCCGAGGCCAGGGCCAGGGGCTGGTGCGAGATGCGCGCGCCCGTGGCGTCGGCCAGGTACTCGCGCGAGCGCGAAATGGCCATCTGGATGACCATGGCCGCCATGGGCGCGAGGATGGCCAGGACGATGGCCGCGATGGGGTTGCCGCCCTCGCTGTTGCTGGAGCGGCCCATGCCGAAGATCGCGCCCCACTTGATCATGCTCGAAAGCATCATGATCACGGAGCCCAGGATCGCGGCCACGGTCTGGATCAGGATGTCGCGGTTGGCCACGTGGGCGATCTCGTGCGCCAGCACGCCGCGCACCTCCTCGGGCGAGAGAATGCGCATCAGCCCCTCGGTCACGGCCACGGCCGCGTTCTCGGGATTCCTGCCGGTGGCGAAGGCGTTGGGCGATTCCTGGGGCACGATGTAGAGCTTGGGCTTGGGCACGCCCGCATTGCGGGACAGTTCCTCGACCATGGCGTGCAGGCCGGGCGCGTCGTGCGGGGCAAGCTCGCGGGCCTTGTACATGGACAATACGATCTTGTCTGAGAACCAGTAGCTGCCCACGTTCATGGCCAGCGCGAAAAAGAAGGCGATGACGAGGCCGGTCTGGCCGCCCATGGCGTTGCCGATGATCAGGATGAGCGCGGTGAGCGCGCCCAGAAGCAGCGCGGTCTTGAGTTGACTGGTCATTGTGGCCGGTCTCCTTGGAATTGCTTTTTTGACGTTTGCAGTCTGTTCGAAATCCGTTCCCTGGGCCGCGCAAAAAGCGCCGGAAGCACGCCGCGCGAGACGGATTCGCCCGGCTCGAGGCAGCGTCGCGGATGACGCCTTTTCAGCGGCCCGGCCCGGTCAGTCGCGCATGGCGACGTGAATGCGCCGACTCGATGCTGGTTTTTCACGCTTGGCGAGGACGATGGTCAGCAGACCGTCGCGCAATACGGCGCGCGCGCCGTTCGCCTCCACCTCTGTCGGCAGCGGCAGTACGCGCTCGAAAGGCCCATGGGCCCGCTCCAGGGTGTGAAAGGCCGGGCCCTTGGAATCCTTGACGAAGCGCCGCTCGCCGTACACGCGCACGTGCCCCTTCTCGACCTCCACGGCCATGTCCTCGGCCGCAAGGCCGGGCAATTCGATCTCGATGGTCACCTGGTCGGCCGTCTCGTAGACGTCTGCCCTTGGCTGCCAGACGAACGCCCCTTCGTGGCGGTTTCCGGGCCGCTCACGCGCGCCGCGCGGATCGGCAAGGTGGTCCATGAGGTCGTCCATGCGTCCGCGCATGTCCTCGATGAGCAGCCAGGGGTTCACGTTCAGCTTGGCCATGTCTTCTCGCCCGCCTTGGTCTTTCTAGATATTGGGCCGCGCCGCAAAGGGCGCCTCATGAAGCCCCATTACACATTCGTTTGCCATGCCACAAGGCGCGAAAGAGCCGTTAAAGAAGGTAATATCCCTCTGTCGAGTGTCAATGCCGCATCGCCCTCGCCTTGCCAAGGCCAAGCCGCGCGGGTAGGTTGGCGCAGGTTGAGCGAACCGAAGAGCCCACGAGGATACGCGCCATGTTTCCGGAAATCTCCTGCCTACCCGCTCCAGAACTGCCCGAAGATCTGTCCATCAGCAGCCTGGGTCCGGCCAAAATCCCCTCGAACCTGCGTTGCGGCCGTTTCATCCCGGACGATGCGCGGATCTACGTCCACGTCAGCCCGAGCGCGATTCCGCCAAACGGCGTCAATCCGACCATCGAGATGGCCGGGCCGCGCGAGCGCATCTACTTCGACCCCACCAAGACGCGTTGCGCCATCGTCACCTGCGGCGGGCTTTGCCCCGGCATCAACGACGTCATCCGGGCCATCACCCTGGAGGCGCACCACAACTACCGCGTCTCCTCGGTGCTCGGCATCCGCTACGGCCTGGAAGGTTTCATCGAGCGTCACGGCCACACGCCCCTGGACCTGACCCCGGCCGCGGTGGCCAACATCCATGAGTTCGGCGGCACCATCCTGGGCTCCTCACGCGGGCCGCAGCCCGTGGAGGAGATCGTGGACTTCCTGGAGCGCAGGAACATTTCCTGCCTTTTCGTCATCGGCGGGGACGGCACCATGCGGGCGGCCGCGCGCATCGTGGAGGAAATCACCCGGCGCAAGGTCAAGATCGCGGTCATCGGCGTGCCCAAGACCATCGACAACGACATCAATTTCATCTCCCAGACCTTCGGCTTTGACACCGCCGTGCAGGAGGCCACGCGGGCCATCCGCTGCGCCCACGCCGAGGCGCTGGGCGCGCCGAACGGCATCGGCCTGGTCAAGGTCATGGGCCGCGAATCCGGCTTCATCGCCGCGCAAAGCGCCCTGGCCCTGCGCGACGTGGATTTCGTGCTCGTGCCCGAGGACAACTTCGAACTCGACGGGCCGAAGGGCTTTCTGGCGGCGCTCACCCGCCGTCTGCGGCGGCGCGGTCATGCCGTCGTCGTGCTGGCCGAAGGCGCGGGCCAGGCTCTCCTGCGCTCCACGGGCGAGACCGACGCCTCGGGCAACATCAAGCTCGGCGACATCGCGAGCCTCATCATCAGGCGTGTGGCCGAACACATGAAAGCCGAAGGCATCGACCACACTCTGAAGTACATTGATCCGAGCTACATGGTGCGCTCCGTGCCCGCCAACTCCAACGACTGCATCTACTGCGGCTTCCTGGGGCAGAACGCCGTGCACGCGGCCATGGCGGGCAAAACCGGCATGGTCGTCTCCAAATGGAACGGCTACTACGTGCACATGCCGCTGTCCCTGGTCACGCAGGGCCGCAAGAAGATCGACGTCTGCTCCAACTACTGGCGCAGCGTGCTGGAGAGCACGGGTCAGTACGTCTATTTCAATCCCGACGGCGGCTAGGCCGACCCGACGACGACCTTGGCAGGCCCCCGCAAGGGGGCCTTGTCCGTCGCCCACCCCCGCGAAATGATTCCTGAATGAAGAAACGGAGAACGCCCATGCGCGAACGCCTCGACCAGACCATCGCCTCCATCCGCCCGGCCGACTTATCCCTGCGTGAACGCGGCCAGGCCCACCTGGACAACCTGACCAAGCCGCGCGGCAGCCTCGGCCGCCTGGAAGAGATCGCCCTGTCGCTGTGGCTCGTGGGCCAGGGCGAGCCGCCGCGCGCGGATCCCTGCCGCGTCTACACCGTGGCCGGAGACCACGGCGTGGTGGCCGAGGGTGTCTCGCTTTTCCCGCAGGAGGTCACGCGCCAGATGGTCCTGAACTTCCTGAGCGGCGGCGCCGGCATCAATGCCCTGTGCCGGGCCTCGGGCATCGGCCTGAAGGTGGTGGACGCGGGCTCGTGTGGCGGGCGCTACCCGGAGCATCCGGACCTCATCCAACGCAAGATCGCGCCGGGCACGGCCAACTTCGCGCACGGCCCGGCCATGAGCGAGGAGCAGTGCCTTGCGGCGCTTCATCTCGGCCTGGACCTGGCGAACGACTGCGCGGCCGAGGGCATACGGGCAGTGGGCACGGGCGACATGGGCATCGGCAACACCACGCCGTCCACGGCTCTTTACTGCGCCTACCTGGGTTTTTCGCCCGAGGAAGTCACGGGGCCGGGCACGGGGCTCGACGCTGCGGCCGTCAGCAAAAAGGCCGTGGTCATCCGCCGCGCCATCGAGGTCAACCACACGGCTCTCGACAAGGGGCCGCTGGCCGTACTCGCGGCGCTCGGGGGCTTCGAGATCGCTACGCTTTCCGGACTCATCCTGGGTTGCGCGGCCAGGGGCATCCCCGTGGCGGTGGACGGATTCATCTCCACAGCGGCCTACGTGGCCGCGCTTCGCCTGTGCCCCACGGCCGCGGACTACTGCTTCTTGTCCCATGCCTCGGCCGAGCCGGGCCACGCCCGCATCTGCCAAAAGCTCGGCGCGCGGCCGCTGTTCGATCTGGGCATGCGCCTGGGCGAGGGCACTGGCGCGGCGCTGGCCCTGCACCTGATGCGCTGCGCCTGCGCCATGTGGAACGAAATGGCGAGTTTCGCGGATGCGGGTGTAAGCGAAGCCGAAACCTAGCAGACCGCTCCAAAAGCACCATCTGCGGCGTTGCGGCGAAAAATCCAGTCCCTCGCGTATTCTTTGATACGCGTCGGGCCTGGATTTCCCTTGCGCCTTGCATCTGGCGCCTTTGGAGCGGTCTGCGAAGCGGTGCTTTCGGGACAGTCTGCTATCCCAACACCACGCCTGATTTCTTGAGTAGGGCATAGAGGTGGGACTTGGAGACGCCCGAGCGGGCGACCATGGTCTCGATGTCGCCGCCGGTCTCACGCGCCAGGGCGTTCAGGTAGGCGCGTTCGGCTTCGTCCTTGAAAGCCTTCAGCGGCAGGTGCACGTCCACACGCATGTGGTCAACGGGCATTTGCGGCGCGGCCGCCTCGGCGATGGCGGGCCGCTCCTCCCCGGCCTCGGACTCCATGGGCCGGGCGCGGGCCACGGCGGCCCGGGCCAGCGCGATGCGCAGGTTTTGGGGCAGGTGGCGGGCGTAGAGCATGGGCGAGGTGCCCGCGGCGTGAAAGGCCGATTCCAAGACGCCGAACAGCTCGCGCACGTTGCCCGGCCAGGAATGCGCCGCCAGGGCCTGGAAGAACTCGGGGTCGTAGCGCTTGGGCGGCATGCCGTGCTGCTCGCACAATGCGCCCATGCGATACATGGTCAAAAGCTTCAGGTCCTGGCTGCGCTCGCGGAGCGGCGGCAGCTCGATGACAAAGGTCTTGAGCCTGAAGTAGAGGTCCTGGCGGAACGTCCCCTCCTGTACCATGTCTTCGAGGTCGCGATTGGTGGCCGCGATGAGCCGAAAATCGCTCGACTCCTCACGGACCCCTCCCACGGGACGAAAGCGCCGCTCTTGGAGCACGCGCAAAAACGCCTTTTGCAGCGAGAGGGTCATCTCGCCCACCTCGTCCAGGAAGAGCGTGCCGCCGTCGGCCAGGGCCACGAGTCCGGTGCGGTCCGTGGTGGCCCCGGTGAAGGAGCCCTTCTTGTGGCCGAACAGGGCCGATTCGACCAGATTCTCGGTCAGCGAGGCGCAGTCGATGACCACAAAGGGTCCGGTCGCGCGCGGGGAGTTGGCGTGGATGGTGCGGGCCACGAGTTCCTTGCCCGTGCCCGTCTCACCCACGAGCAGCACCGGGGCGGTGGTGCTCGCAGCGCGGCCTATTTCCTCGTAGCAGCCCTTCATGCGAGGCGAGAGCCCGACCACGCCGTCCAGGACCAGTTCCGCCGGGCCTTGGCTGGCGCGCTTCTCCTGGCGGTAGAGCAGGGCCCGCTCCAAGGTCAGCATGGTCTCGCGGATGGGCGTGGGTTTGACCAGGTAGTCCCACACGCCTTCCTGGATGGCCAGCTCCGCGCCGTCCGGGTCGCCCTGCCCGGTCAGGATGATGACCTCGGGCGCGTCGTCCAGGACTTTGATCGCGGGCAGGGCAGCAAGGCCGTCGCCATCGGGCAGGCGGATGTCCAGGAACACCACGTCCACCCCGCCCGCCTCGACCCGCTTGAGTCCCTCGGCCAGGGTCGGGGCGGCGAGCGCCGTGTGCCCCATGCGCTCGATAACCCTGCGCATGGTTTCGAGGATGCGTTCATCGTCGTCGATGACCAGCACGATGGCCATGCTCACCTCCCGTTCGAAAAATCGTCGAGCATGTCGCCCAGGGCCCGGGAAAGCTCGCCCACGCTGTAGGGCTTCATGAGCACCCGGCCTATGCCCGGAGCGCGTTGCGCGGCCTCGATGGCCCCGCGCCTGCCCGAGACCATGACCACCGGCAGCCCCGGGGCGATCTGCGCCAGACTGCGGGCGAACTCCACGCCGTCCACCTCGGGCATGTCGTAATCCGTGACCACGGCGTCGAAGCGCTCGCCCGAGGCCAGGGCGTCCAGGGCTTCGAGTGCGCCTCGCGCGGGCGTGACCTGATAGCCCAGGCGTGAGAGGGCGCGCGGAACCGCGACAAGCTGATCAGGATTGTCCTCCACGAAAAGAATGCGCTCGCTGCCCTCACGCGGCGCGCTCACCTGGTCCACCTCGGCCGCGGGAGCGCATTCGGAGCAAGGCAGCCATAGTTCGAAACGCGCGCCCGCACCTTGCGCGGGAGCCAGCACCACCCGACCCTTGTGGGCCTTGGCGATGCCCTGGACCACGGCCAACCCAAGGCCCGTTCCCTCGCCCTTGTCCTTGGTGGTGAAGAAGGGGTCGAATATTTTGTCGCGGATGACTTCGGGGATGCCTGGCCCGGTGTCCTCCACGGCCAGGAGCAGATAGGTTCCCGGCGCGAGATCCGGCGCGCCGGGAGGCGGTGTATCGATGGCGCGGCGCGAAAGTCCCACCGTGAGCACCCCGCCGGTCTCGCGCATGGCCTGAAAGGCATTGGTGCAAAGGTTCATCACCACCTGGTTAATCTGCGTGGGGTTGGCCATGGTCGTGGAGGGGCCGGGCTCGATCCGTTCCACGACCTTGATGTTGCCCGGCAGCGAGACGCGCAGAAGGCCCAGGGCCTCGCGCACGGCCAGGGCGATGTCCACGGCCTTGAACCCCTCGCGCGAAGGCCGGGAGTAGGTGTGCATCTGCATGACCAGCCGCGAACCGCGCTGCGCCGCGCGCAGCGCTCGCTGGATGTCCTGGAAGGCCTCGGCGTCCTTTGGCAGGTCCAAAAGAGCCAGTTCCGCCGAATTGATGACCGTGGTCAGGATATTGTTGAAGTCGTGGGCGATGCCCGAAACGAAGGTGCCCAGGGCTTCCATTTTCTGCGACTGCAGGAGCTGGCGCTCCAGGCTGACCTTGCTGGTGATGTCCTCCGCCGTGGAGAGCACGCCAACGACCTGCCCCTTGTGGTCGGAGAGCGGCACCTTGGTGATGTCCAAGGTGGCGGCCTGGCCGTCGGGCCTGGAAAGCTCCCATATCATGCGGGTCATGCCAGTGCCCGAGACGAGCACCTCCTGATCCGCGTCGTCGCCGCGCCGGGCGTGGTCGTCGATGTGCATCAGATCGTGGTTGGTGAGCCCGATGACCTTGCGCGGGTCTCCCAGGCCGAAGAAATCGGCGAAGGACTTGTTTGCGCCCATGTAGCGGCCCTTGGCGTCCTTCCAGTAGACGAGCTGAGGGATGGTGTCGAGGAGGAGTTGCATGAAGTTGAGCTGCTCCTTGACCTGCTCCTCGGCGCGACGGCGTTTGGCGTTGGTCAGAATGAGCTGCACGAGGATCGCGCTCATGATCACCAAGGAAGCGATGATGGTCCAGAAAATCGGTTTTTGCAGTTCGTAGAAGGGCGCGGGCTGGTTGATGAAGCGGCTGCCCTCGGGCAGCGAACTCATCGGAATCAGGAAGCGCTTGACCACGGGCCAGTCGAAGACGTTCTCGTCCTGGGGCGCATGTTCCACGGGAATGTCGTGGACTTTGGCCCCGTCCAGGATGTCCAGGGCCATATACGCCGCGGCCGCGCCGTGCCGTTCGCCCGAAAGCAGCTTGCCGCCGACCATGCCGTGGCCGAGCAGAAACTCCCATCCACTATAGATCGGCGCGTTGGTGTGCGTCGAAAGCATGCGCAGCACCTCCTCGGCCGAGTAGGTATATCCTTCCTCCTCCAGGTAAATGGGCACGTAGAAGACGACGTCGTTGTCGCCAGTGGCCTGCGCGAGCGCCACGAGTTCGGCCGGAGACTCGACGTTGTGGTACTCGTAGTCGAAGCGCGCGGCGAAGCGCGGCGCAGCCTGCCTAAACTGGGCCACAATTGCCCGCGAGGTCACGGACTCGTCGGCGATGACCACCATGCGGCGGCGATCGGGGTGCAAAAGCGCGGCCAGCCTGAGGTTGGCCTCGATGTCGGGATTCTCCACGAGTCCGGTCATGGGCAGCCCCACGATCTCCTCGGGCTTGAAGTCGTTGACCCCGCAAAAGACGGTGGGAACGCCGGGGAACAGTTTTGTCCCGTATTCCCGCATGAAGTCGTAGGCGTCGTTGTCCGAGACGATGACGACCTCGAAGCGCGTCTGCGCGAACTTTGAAGCCATGAGCCTGGCCAAAAGCGCCATGTTCTCACGGCCCGGATGCTTCTTGGCGTCCACGTACTCCAGTTGCAGGTCGATGGCGTACGTGCTGTCGCGCAGGGTGCGCCGCGCGCCCGCAAGAATGTCGTCAGACCAGGAATAGCCGTTGTGATAACTGTTCAGGAACAAAACCTGGTGCTTGGGCGCGTCGGGACCCTGCACGGCGGATTCGCGTGCAACGGACGGGACCGCCCACATGGCAGCCCAGGCGAGGGCGAGGGCCAGGCAGAAGCGGAAGAATCGGACAGAGGCCATGAATATCCCGGTTGCAGGTTGCGGGACGTGCACGCCCCGGCTCGTATCCGGATACAAAAGCCCGACGCAAATGAAAAGCCCGGCGCTGCCAGGGAAGGGCGTTACCCTGGCAAACCCTCGTCCAAAGGTTGCGCAAGGTGGCGCCGTTGCCGTATGCACTCTGCGTTTCCGCCTTGGAGGAAAACACAGGAGCCCCGTGGACATCGATCTTCTGCTCGCGCTCAGGCCCCACGTGCGCCTGGTCAGCCATTTGCCAGGCCGAGTCAGGCTGCGCGCCGCGCCGACACTTTCCGTCCTACCCGAGGCCGGACGCCTGGACGAGCTTTCCGGGGCCGAAGGGCTTAGGGCCGTGCGGGTGAACCGCCTGACCGGCTCGGTGCTCATCGAATACGACGAGGCGCGGCTTTCCCCGGACCTCGTGCAGGCGCTCTTCGCCTCCCCCGATCCCGGCGAGGCCCGCCGCGCCGCGCTGCTGCTCTGGCCCGCTTGAGCGGCAACCCGTTCCCCACGCTCCGATCCGTCCTAAATCTTCCCCAGGTCGTGCGTTCATGGCGCGTCCGCCGCCACGTTTGCGCGCCGTTTCCAGCAACCGCATGACTGCGCGCCAAGACGCGGCAATCTGCCCCGACGATTCGCACGGGGGCGCATATTTTTTCGAGTGAAATTGAGATTGACTCTCTTTTTCGACACTGGTAGGCGAGAGGGGCTCCAACAGGGGCATCCTGAAATTGCGAATCACAAGATGACTACGTGTGACCGTTCGTGTAGTATTTTCCGCCATAATCCGTTTTCTCCATCAAACACCTGCCCTGCCGGGGCGAAATGTCAAAGGAGCTCACCATGAACGAAAACATGAAGATCGGCCTCTTTTTCGTATTGGGCGTTGCGGCCGGCGCGCTCGGAGCCGTAGCCGTCTCGCGCGGCAACCTGAACCTCAAGCCCGCGCTGGCCGGCCTCATGGCCGGAGGCATGGAACTTCGCGACAAGGCCGCCGCCGCCTTCGAACGAGCCCGCGAGGAAGTCGAGGACGTGGTGGCCGAGGCCGAGCATCTGCGCACGGACAAGGAGCGGCAGCCCGCGGCGAAGCCCGCTCCGAAGAAGGCCGAGGGATAGGATGACCGTGCCTGGTCCGGCCTTCGCCATCGCCCACGAATTGCCCGGCCGGATACGCTTTCGTCCGGCCCTGCCCGGCCCGGGCATCGACGGCGACACCCTGCTGGAGCGGTTGTGCTCCCTTTCCGGGGTCGGCGAGGCGACTTTCTCGCCACGCACGGGCAGTCTTCTGATCCGTTTCAGTCCGGACGCGGCAACACGCGAGGCTGTGCTGCGCACCGTGGCCGCAAGCGGTCTCGACGCGATCAGGCAGGAGGCCGCACGTCTTTCGCGCGGGCGCGATAAAACGCCCCGCGAGGCCGCCTGCGTCCTGGCCGTTCGGCCCTGCGCGGCAAAGGCCGAGCCGGGGAGCGACATCGCCCCCGTGCGCCAAGGTCGGCTCGGCGGCCTTTTGCAGGGCATCGGCATGGTCGCTCGTTTCCTGCTCATGCGCTCGTTCATGCCTCCTGCCGTGCGCGGGGCCATGACCTTTTATCGTGCCTGGCCCTATCTGAAAAAAGGCCTGGGCTCGCTCTCGCGGGGCCATCTCGGCGTGGATGTGCTCGACGCCACGGCCATCGCCATCTCCCTTGCCCGGCGTGATTACCGCTCGGCCATGACCGTGGTCGTGATGCTGGGCATCGGCGAATTCCTGGAGTCGTGGACGCGCAAGCGTTCGCGCGAGGATCTGGCCGAGGCGCTGCATCTGGACGACGGGGTGGCCTGGGTGCGCGTGGACGGGGTGGAAGTCTCCAAGCCCGCCTCCGATCTCGTGCCGGACGATCTTGTGGTCGTACGCACCGGCTCGGCCGTGCCTGTGGACGGTATCGTCGAGGAAGGCGAGGCCATGGTCAACCAGTCCACCCTCACGGGCGAGCCGCTGGCGGTGCGGCGCACGGCCGGGGCCTCGGTCTTCGCGGGCACCGTCGTCGAGGACGGCGTGATCGTGATCCGCACCCGCCAGGCCGGAGGCGAAACCAGGCTTCGTCGCATGCTCGCGGCCATCGAGGATTCAGAGCGCTCCAAGGCCATGATCCAGGGCCGGGCCGAGCGCTTGGCCGATGCCGTGGTGCCGCTCAGCCTGGGCCTTGCGGGCGGCGCCTATCTCCTGACCCGCGACCCGACGCGCGCAGCCTCGGTGCTGCTCGTGGACTATTCCTGCGCCATCAAGCTGGCCACGCCCCTGGCCGTGCTTGCGGCCATGCGCCAGGCGGCCGGAGCCGGAGCGCTCATCAAGGGCGGTCGGTTCATGGAGGTTTTGGCCACGGCCGATGTTGCCTTGTTCGACAAAACCGGCACCCTGACCGAGGCCAGACCCTCGGTGCAAGCCGTTTTGCCCGTCAAGGGCCGCGACGCCCGCGACCTCTTGCGCCTCGCGGCCTGCCTGGAGGAGCACTTCCCGCACCCCGTGGCCCGCGCCGTGGTGCGCAAGGCCGATGAGGAAGGGCTGACGCACAAGGAGGAGCACGCCGAGGTGCAGTACATCGCGGCCCACGGCATCGCCTCCATGATCCACGGCCAGCGGGTTCTTCTGGGCAGCGCCCATTTCGTGCACGAAGACGAGGGAATACCGCCTTTTCCAGCCGCCATGCTCAAGAAAGCCAAAACGAGCGGTGGCTGTTCCGTGCTGCACATGGCCATCGGCGGTGAACCCGCCGGCCTCATCCTGCTCGACGATCCCATCCGGCCCGAGGCGGCGGACGTGGTGGCGGCGCTTCGAGCGCGCGGCATCGAGCGAATCGTCATGGTCACGGGCGACGGCCAGGAAGCGGCCGAGACGGCGGCCCGGGCGGCAGGCATCGACGAGGTGCGCGCACGCATGCTGCCCGAGGACAAACGCTCCCTGGTGCGCGAGTTGAAGGCCGCGGGCCACGTGGTCGCCGTGATAGGCGACGGGGTCAACGATTCCTGGGCGCTCTCCGAAGCCGACGTCGGCGTCTCGCTCTCCCAGGCAGCGGACGTGGCCCGCGAGGTCTGCGACGTGTTGCTCACGGGGCACGATCTGCGCGCCTTGCCCGTGGCCATCGATATCTCACGCGCGGCGCTGGCCCGCATCTCGCTCAACTTCCGGCTGATCGTCGGCCTCAATTCCGGACTTTTGCTCATGGGCCTGCTCGGTCTGCTCCGACCGGCGGCCTCGGCCCTGTTGCACAACCTGGGGACGGTGCTTGCGGCCCTGAACGCAGTGCGTCCGCTGGCCCTGCCCGCGCCGCGCGCATGCACCCCCACGGAGGACACGCCATGACCCGGACACGACTGCACACCCTGCCCGGCAGAATCCGGCTGCGCCATCCCGCGCTGCGCGATCAGGCTCGGGCCGAGGACGCGCGGGCGCGGCTGGCTGCCGTGCCGCACGTCTCGCAGGTTTCGGCCTCGCCACGCACGGGCAGCCTGCTCGTGCGCCACGCCCCGGGCAAGGACGTGAAGCTTCTGGCCGCGCTGGACAAGCTTATGGCCGAGCTCGACGCCGCGCCCGGCTGCGCCGCCGTGGGCGGCAAGGGGGCCAAGCGCCCCGTCTGGCCGCGCTACGCCAAGTTCGGGATGATGGCCTCGCTGTCCACGAGTCTCTTGCTCGCCGCCCTGGGGCGGGAGCGGGCGCACATCGTGACGGGGCTCGTCTTCGCGGCCTGCCTCTCGGGCCACCTTACGCACCACCGCAAGCGGCTGACGCTGTAAGCGCCCCTGGCGCAGCCACCCTTTGAGCGCGAAGAGGCTTGCGCGATGACTGTCGCGTGCTATGCTGACAGCGCGTCGCGCCGTGCATTGTCCGACGGCGCAAAGGAGCTCCCAATGGTGCACATTCCCTGTCCCTCCTGCGGCGCGGTGAACCGCGCCGATCCCGCGCGGCTGGACTCGGCCGTCTGCGGCCGCTGCAAGGCCCCCCTTTCCCTGAACACGCCCATGGAGCTGACCTCCGGCTCCTTCGACGCCCAGGTGGGCCGCTCGGGCCTGCCCGTGCTGGTGGACTTCTGGGCTCCGTGGTGCGGCCCCTGCCGGACGATGGCTCCGGCCTTCGCCGAGGCGGCGCGGCTGCTCACGCCCGGCGTCAGGCTGGCCAAGGTCAACACCGAGGCCGAGCCGGAGCTGGGCCGGGCCTACGGCATCCAGTCCATCCCGACCATGGTGCTCTTCCGGGACGGCCGCGAGGTCTCGCGCGTTTCCGGTGCCATGAGCGCGCGGCAGATCGTGGACTTCGTGCGCTCGGCCATCGGCTGAGACCTTCCCGCCCGCCCGGGCGTCACGGGGTCGGCCAGCCCCAAACGGAATTCCAGACCCGGGTGTTGGGATTCATATCCCGGCTGATGCTTTCAGCAGGCGTGGACCCGACCGAGGGTGCGCGTTCGCAAAACGCCCAAAGCCCTCCTTTGTTCCTCCGGGGCGGACTTGCCATGATTTGGCCGGGATATTAGTGTTCAGTATGATCCGAATCCTGGCGCGGCTTTGGCCGCTTCTTCTCGCTCTGGCCATGCTGCCCGCATGTTCCGACGAACGCGATGTGGCACGAATCGACTTCACAAAGAGCATCTCCGAAACCCGGACGCCGACGGACGTCGATTCCTCGCCGCGCTTGCGATGTGCCGTGTCGGCCATGGTCTCTCCCAAGGAGACGCACACCATCTACGTGCGGCTGATGGATTACCTGGCCCGGCATCTGGACATGGACCTGGAGTTCGTGCAGCGCAAGACCTACGCCGAAGTCAACGAACTGCTCATGAGCCGCGATCTGGACGTGGCCATGCTCTGCTCCGGGCCGTTCGCCCTGGCCGAGGACCAACTCGGGGTCGAACTCGTCGTCACGCCGGTGCTCGGCGGCTCCCCGTTCTACCAGGCCTATCTCATCGTGGGAGCGGACAATCCGGCCGAAAGCCTGGCCGATCTGCGCGGCAGTGTCTTCGCCTTCACCGACCCCGACTCCAACACCGGACGCCTCGTCCCGTTGCACTGGCTTGCGGAGATCGGCGAGACCCCCGAAAATTTCTTCGCCGAAACCATCTTCACCTACAGTCACGACAACTCCGTCCTGGCCGTGGCCAGAGGGCTCGTGGACGCCGCCTCGGTGGACGGGTTGGTATGGGATTACATGGCGGCGCACGATCCGGAACTGGTCGGCCGGACCAGGATCATCAAGAAGTCTCAGGAATTTGGCGCGCCGCCCGTGGTCGCCTCCCTCGATCTGCCCGTTGAAAAACGGCAAAAGCTGCGCGAAATTCTCCTGACCATGCACGAAGACTCCGAAGGTCGGGACATTCTCGACGGGCTGCACATCGACCGCTTCACTGCTCCCGATCCCGCATGGTACGAGGCCATCCGGGAGATCAGCCGCCCGGCGCGGGTGAAGGAGTAGCATGCAGGCCCGCGCGACGCTCAAGGGCTCGCTCCTTCTGGCGATCATCATGCTCGTCGTCGGGAGCACCTTGCTCGTTGCCGTTCTGGCGTCGCAGCGCTACGGCGCGAGCCTTCGCCAGGCCATGACCGCCCAGTCGCGCATCCAGGCACATTCCCTGGCGCTCCAGGCCGCCGATCCGGCCTTGACCAACGATCTCGTGGGGCTGCAACGCCTGTTCGACCAGCAGCGCGCGGCGCACCCCGACATCGCCTACGTCTTCATGCTTCGCGACGGCCGCGTCCTGGCCCACACCTTCGCCCATGGCATTCCGGTCGGCCTGATCGCGGCCAATGCGGTGCAGGATGATGAGCAGGACAGCATCCGCGAGGTTGCGGCCCAGGATGGACGCCTGCTTCTCGACCTGGCCGTGCCGGTCTTCGAAGGCAAGGCCGGGGTGCTCCGGGTCGGATTCCACGAAGGGCTGCTGGAACACCGCATGCGCGAGTTGTGGGTCGACATCGCCCTGGTCACGAGCGGTATTTTGGCTGTGGCCGTGCTCGGCGGGCTGCTTTTCGTGCGTCGCATCACGCGACCGCTCGCGCGGCTCATCGACGGTTTTAAGGCCGTCGAGGGAGGCCAGCCCAAGGTGCGCGTCACAGCCGACGACTACGAGGAACTCCGCGCCTTGACCGACTCCTTCAACGGCATGGCGCAACGTGTGACGGAATACACGGCCCGCCTCGAACGCCAAGCGCTCGATCTCGACCGCGCGCACCATCAGATGCGCACCTCGTGCGAGATCGCCAAGCAGGCCGGATCGCTCGGCCGCTCTCAGGAGATTGCCTCCTTCCTCATCGACAAACTGCGGCAGATCCTGCCCTGCCAGGCCATGAGCCTGATCGTGGCCCCGCCTGGCGAAGCCGCCTATGTCTTGAGCGAGCGTTCAATGCTGCGCGTACACACAGCCACGACGCTGGAAAAGCTGCACCGCGCCATCGACAACCTGCCTGAGGATCGCATCAGCAAGGACGTGGATATGCTGCCGTCGAGCCTTCTGCCCATCGAATGCGGCCCGAACTGTTTGCAGTCCGCCATGCCCATGCTCAACGAAGGCCGCCGCGTGGGAGCGCTTGTTGTCGCTTGCGCGGGCGGCTGCTCCTGTACTCCGGACGAGCACCAGGTTGTCAGGCTCGTGCTTTCGCACACCTCGGGCATGCTGCTTCGTGCCGTTCGCCACGAGGAAGACATGCGGCGTCTCTCCGGAGACCGGGAACAGAAGTTTTTCCAAGGACTCATGGGCCGCTCGCCCGCCATGCAGGGCATCTACCGGCTCATCGAGAACGTGGCCGGGTCCGACGCCACGGTGCTGATCCAGGGCGAATCGGGGACTGGCAAGGAATTGGCAGCCAAGGCGGTGCATGATCTTTCGCCGCGTCGTGACAAGCCTTTCGTGGTCATCAACTGTTCAGCCTATCCCGAGACGCTTCTCGAAAGCGAGCTTTTCGGCCACGAGAAAGGGGCCTTCACCGGGGCGATCAAGCAGCGCCTGGGGCGCTTCGAGCAGGCAGACGGGGGCACGGTTTTCCTGGATGAAATCGGCGAGATCCCGGCCGCGTCCCAGGTCAAGCTGCTGCGCGTGCTGCAGTCGCAAACCTTTGAACGCCTTGGGGGCGAAAAATCTATCTCCGTGGACGTGCGGGTGCTTGCGGCCACCAATCGCGATCTGCTCGACGAGGTGCGCGAGGGACGGTTCAGGGAAGATCTCTACTACCGTCTGGATGTCGTCTCCTTGCGCATGCCGCCGCTGCGCGAGCGAGGCAATGACGTGAGCCTCCTCGCCAACCATTTTCTCGAAGTCTATACGGCTGAACACGGCAAGGCCATTGACGGGTTCAGCACAGCAGCCATGAAGCTCCTGCTGGACTACGATTGGCCAGGGAACGTCCGTGAACTGCAAAACGTAGTCGAGCAGGCCACGGTGCTTTGCTCGGGCGGGCAGATCACCCCTGAGCACCTGCCCACGCGCCTGTCCGAGGCGATGGCGGCCTCTGCCCCGCGCCGCACTCTCCAGACCCACGAGAGGGACGTTCTCGTGGAAACGCTCGAACGGTGCGGCTGGAACAAGAAGCTCGCGGCCGAGACCCTGGGCATCAGCCGTAGCGCGCTGTACGCCAAGATCAAGAGATACGCCATCGAAACCCCTGCCGCCTGACAGGCCGCTGAAAAGACGCCGTCTGCGGCGTTGCTTCGAGCCGGTCAAACCCTCGCGTATTACGAGCGCGCAGCAGAAAACTTTGCCCTCCCGCAACAGCCGGGTCCCTCCCTCCGCTTTCGCGTCGCGCTGCGGGTGTTTTCCGCATGGTTCGGACGTTCTTGGGCGGGGCAGCGTGTCTTCATGGCGGACACGAGCCACAGATGTCCTGAATCAGGACACACGTAATATCCTTGTTTCAAAAGACAATCTCCATTGCAGCTCAAGATGTGTCGCGAAAGAGCACAGGAGTGTCCGACGTTCCCGGTCGTGAACATCGTTCAGCACCTCCGGTAAGGCCGGCCGGGCGTCTCCCAACCCTCATTCTTTTCACGCAATAATCCTGAATGATTGATTTTTGAAAAATCATACCGCAACGAAGAAGTTTTCTGGCCGCCTTTTTGCTTTATCTCTCCACACAACTCGGCACTCGCGGATATGCCAATAACAACGGGGTTTTGCGTGGAGAGAGGACACGTGGCGATCTGCAGCGGCGACAAGACAGTGCGAGACGCGCTTCGCGAAGCGGCGCTCGAAATGGGCTTCGGGGTCAGGCTCGCCGACGGGTGCGGTGATCTGCCCGACCTCCTGGCTGCCACGGGAGACGGGCTGCCTTACGCCGCCGCCCTGATCGACATAGACGAAGGGTCGTTCGACATGGACTTTTTCGCGCGGCTTGGCCGCACGGCCCCAAAAACCCGGCTGATCGCCCTGTCGCGGACGCGGCATCATCCCGAACTCAGACAGGCTTTGGAAACGCACATCTTTGCCTCTCTCTCCTTGCCTGTCGCGAAGGATGAACTGGCGATCTGTCTCAAGGACCTGACCACGCCCGGCGCACAGGCGGTCGGGCACGGACCGTATAAACGTCAAGCGGAGGTTCTCGAATGAGCGAGGCGAAAGTGAACATGCACGGTGCGCACGGCGCAGAAGGATCCGGCGGCGTCTCCAGACGCGGGTTCCTCAAGGGCGCCGCGCTGGCCGCTGCGGCCGGAGCCTGTGGCGCGCCCGTCCTGCGCGCCCTGAGCGCCACGGCGGCGTCGCCCCTGGCGCCCCAGGGCGAATGGCGGCCCGCCACCTGTCAGGGTTGCACGTCTTGGTGCTCCAAGGAAGTCTACGTCGTCAACGGACGCGGCGTGAAGATCAGGGGTAACGCGCGCTCCAAAGTCAACGGCTCGGCGAGCTGCCCCAAGGCGCATCTGGCGTTGCAGCAGGTCTACGATCCGGACCGCATCAAGACGCCCATGAAGCGCACCAACCCCAATAAGGGCCGCAACGAAGACCCCAAATTCGTGCCCATCACCTGGGACGAGGCCATCGAAACCATCGCCGACAAGCTCATGGAGCTTCGCGCGGCGAACGAAACACACAAATACATGCTCATCCGCGGGCGTTACACGAACCTCAACGCGGTCCTTTACGACCGCATGACCAAAATCCTCGGCTCGCCCAACAACATCTCGCACAGCTCCATTTGCGCCGAGGCCGAGAAGTTCGGCCCGTACTATACGGAAGGCATCTGGGGCTACCGGCAGTACGACATCTTGAACACGCGCTACATCCTGTGCTGGGGCGCTGACCCGCTATCCTCCAACCGTGCCGTCTCGGCAAGCCTGCGCGACTGGGGCGATGTGCTCGATCGTGCCAAGGTGGCCGTGGTCGAGCCAAGGCTTTCCGCCACCGCGGCCAAGGCCGACGAATGGCTGCCCGTGATCCCCGGCGGAGACGGCGCGGCGGCCGTGGCCATGGCCCACGTCATCCTCACCGAAGGGCTGTGGTTCCGTGAGTTTGTCGGCGACTTCACGGACGGTGAGAATCGTTTCAAACTCGGCCAGTGGGTCGATCCCGAATCCTTTGAGGAGAAGTACACCCATGGTCTGGTCACCTGGTGGAACATGGAACTCAAGGACAAGACGCCCGAGTGGGCCGAGCCGCTGTGCGGCATCCCGGCCGAGCAGATCAGACGCGTGGCCGTGGAATTCGCCAGCGCCGCGCCGCACGTCATGTCCTGGGTGGGCGGCGGTCCCTGCATGCAGGTGCGCGGAGCCTACGCCTCCATGGCCTGCCACGCCCTGAACGGCCTTGTCGGCGCCTGCGACAACGTGGGCGGCGCGCTGGCCTACAGCAAATCCTTCAACCAGGGCATTCCCGATCCCAAGGAATATTATGACGACGCAGCCAAGGTCGGCCTGAAAAACGAGAAGATCGACCAGCGCGGCAGGCTCGAACTACCGTCGCTCAACGGCGGCAAATCCGGCGGCGGCGTGGTGACCAACAACACGGCCGACGGCATCCTTAACAGTGACCCTTACGACATCAAGGTCTGTATCGCCTATTGGAACAACTTCCCCTTCTCCTCGCCTCAGGGCGAACGGTGGGAGCGGGCGCTGACCAAGATTCCCTTCCTGGCCCACATCACGACCAACGCCTCGGAGTTCTCCTGGTTCGCGGACATCCTGCTGCCCGACACGCACAGCATGATGGAGCGATGGGGCTTCGTGAATGTTTCGGCCGGCGGATGGGGGCACTGCACCCTCATGCAGCCCATCGTGGACCGCGTGTGGGACTATAAGGCCGATGAGACCGAGATTCCCTGGCTCATCGCCGAAAAGCTCGCGGCCAAGGGATTCGATTATCTGCAGCGCTATTTCATCGAGCAGATCAAGGATCCCGAGACTGGAAAGAGCCCCACGAACGAACAGGAATTCTCCCTCTACTGCACCAAACTGATGACACAGAATTACTGGGACCCCGCCAAGTACAAGGGCGGCGACCGCTTCAACGGCTGGGAGGACTTTTGCAAGGCGGGCGTCTGGAACTCCGATCCGTACAAGTTCCGGGCCCGCTGGGGCAAGATGAAGACCAAGACCGGTATGTTCGAATTCTATTCCGAGACGCTGAAGGAAGCCCTGGCAAGCCATGCCGAGAAGCACGGCGTGAGCATCGACCGCGTGCTCGAGGTCTGCAAGTACCAGGCGCGCGGAGACATGGCCTTCCTGCCGCATTACGAGGAGCCCTACGTCCTGGGCGACCCGAACGAGTACCCCTTCGTGCTCGTGGACTACAAGTCGCGCCTGAATCGCGAGGGCAGAAGCGCCAACTGCTCCTGGTATCATGAGCTGAAGGACCTGGACCCCGGCGACGAGCAGTACCAGGACGTGGCCAAGTTCAATCCCGCAGAGGGCAGAAGGCTGGGGCTGAAAGACGGCGACCGCATCCGCCTGACTTCCCCTGTCGGCTCCATCGAGTGCACGGCCAAGCTCTGGGAGGGCGTGCGCCCCGGCACCATCTCCAAGTGTTACGGACTTGGACACTGGGCCTACGGCAGGCTGGCCTCCAAGGTCTTCGGCAAGACTCCGCTCGGCGGCAACAACAACGACCTGATCCCGGCCGACTATGACCGGTTGAGCGGTGCGTCCGTGTTCTATGGCTTGGCGCGGCTCAAGGTCGAGAAGATCAGGGGGTGATGAGACATGCCAAACTATGCGATGGTCATTGACCTGCACAGGTGCACGGGCTGCGGCGGATGCATCGTGGCCTGCAAGAACGAGAACAATCTGCCGCAGGGCATCAACTGGTCGTACAAACGGACCGAGACGCTGGGTACCTATCCCAACGTTCGCTTCTTCTACCGGCCGACCTTGTGCAACCACTGCGAGAACGCGCCCTGCGTGCGCGGTTGCCCGACGCGGGCCCTGCATAAGACAGACGGCGGCATCACCATGCACGACCCCACGAAGTGCATCGGCTGCCGCTACTGTCAGGCGAACTGTCCTTACGGCGTCGTGAAGTACAACTGGCGCAAGCCCTTCGGCGACTGGGAGAAGGAGCAGCCGCTCATTCCCGGCTGCACGTCCTCGGCGAGTGAACTGAACGCCAAACTCGGCACCACCGGCGTGCCCTGGGCCAACATGGAGCGCGGCAAGTACCGTCCCGTGCGGCCCACCGGCGTGGTCGAGAAGTGCACTTTTTGCCACCACAGGGTCGTGGAGGGGCTTTTGCCCTACTGCGTCGAGGCCTGCCCGGCGGACGCGCGCATCTTCGGCGACCTGGACGATCCGAACAGCAAGGTCAACGAACTGCTCGGCAACTACAAGGCTGAACGCCTGCGCGAGGACCTGGGCACCAGGCCCAAGGTCTACTACATCAGGTCGTTCAATGCCGGCACCTACGAAAGATCCAAGGGAGGTCTGTAATGAACAGATCGGGAATCGGCGTGCTGTGGCTCGCCGCGCTCGGGGTGGCCCTGGCGTTCGGCCTCTACAGCGCCCTCACCGTCATCATCGGGGGCGTGGGCGTGTACAACGCCAACGACGTCACCTTCTGGACGCTGCCCATGGCCGGATACCTCTTCTTCGGGCTGACCGCGGCGGGGCTTACGTTCCTCTCGTCGCTGCCCACGGTCTTCGGGCTCAAGCGCTATTACCCCATCGCCAAGCGGGCCTCGCTGCTCGCCGGCGCAACGCTCGTCACCGGCCTGATGTGCAAGGGGCTGGACCTCGGCCCCTGGACGACCCTGCTAAACATGGTCAACATCTTCCTCTCGCCCAACCTGACCTCGCCGATCTGGTGGATGGGCATGCTCTACACCTTCTACCTGGTGCTGGTCGTCTCCAAATTCTACATCATCAACAAGGGCGAGTGGCACACCCAGGGCGCGTACTCCGCAGCGCTGGGCGCGCTTTTGCTCGCACTGACCTCGTTCACGGCCCTTGGCGTGGTCTTCGGCGTGGTCGAGGCGCGGCTGGCATTCTTCGGCCAGTTCGTGTCGCTGTACTTCCTGGTCACGGCCATCGCCAGCGGTCTTGCGGCCATCATCCTGGCCAGCATGATCCACTGCATGCGCTGCAAGGTTGCCGACAGCGGCCATGAATCCCTCATGGACGAGTTGGGGAAGATTCTGGGCTGGACCTTGGCCGCCTGTCTCTTCGTCCTGCTGCTGCGCACCAAGATCAGCTTCCTGACCACCGAACCTGAATTCCTGGGCTTCCAGTACCTGGCCGCGACGCCGCTCTTCCAGATCGAACTGTGGATCGGCATCGTCATCCCCATGTTGATGATGGCCAGAAAGTCGCTGCGTCTGTCGATGAGCGCCAAGGCCGTGGCCTCGCTCATGGTCCTCGTGGGTATGTTCGCCAGCCGCATGGAGCTTCTGCTCGCCGGCCAGATCGCGCCCATCGGGCAGATGGCCGAGAACAGGCCCCCGTTCGTCAGCTACTGGCCGAGCATCTACGAGATCGGCACGGTCCTTCTGGCCCTGGCGCTGACGCTTCTGATATACACCTTCGCCGTCCGCTACCTGAACCTGGAGGCGGCGCCGGAGTAGCCTCGTTCCTCCGGCTCCGTCCGGAGCCGGGAGCCGCGGTGTCCGACCACGCCAGGGACGCCGCATCCTCCGTCGGGTCTGGTCCGGGATCACGCCCCCCGGACCAGGCCCTCTCGCAGGGCGGACAGGGCCGAAGGAAGGCAGAAAGGAGCACCACATGACCGACACCGGAAAGAACGACGCCAGGCCAGTCCTCGTCGAGGCCTTCTCCACCCTGGCCGCGTGTTTCGACATCCCGACGCCCGAACTGGCCGCGCGCCTGAGCTCGCTCGTCGAGTCGCTCTCGTCTCTGGCTCCAGAGGCCGCACGGCTGGCCGCCAGGGCGGCCGGGGCCGCTCCAGACGAAGCGGACATGGCCGAAGCACGGATAGAGTATTCACGGCTTTTCGTGGGGCCGTTCAGCCTGCCCGCGCCACCGTTCGGCTCGGTTTATCTCGAAAGCGAAGGCCGCGTAATGGGGCCTTCGACGATGGATGCCAGACGCATGTATCAGGAACTGGGCATGGATCTGGCCGATGACTTCCACAACCCGCCCGACCACGTCGTGGCCGAACTCGAATTCATGGCTTGGCTTGTGTATCGCGAGATCGAGGCCGAGACGCGCAACGATGCCGAAGCTGCGGCACGAGCCCGCGAGGCTCGTGCCCTTTTCGCGGCGCGGCATGTGAAGGCTTGGTTCGATGAATTCCTGACCCGGGTGGAGCAAAACACGGATCACCCCTTCTACGCCAGCCTCGTGCCTCTTGGCCGGGCGATCATGATGACCGACGCGAGCTAACCGCGTCTCAGCCCCTGATTCCTCCGCAATGTTTCAGGGGGTTCCGGCAGCTTGCCGGAACCCCCTTCAAACACAAGCGGATGTCCGCGATCACTATATTTGCCTGTGCCCAAAGCCTCGCCGCCTTCCTGGGGCTGCCTCAGGCATTCAGCGCCTCCCTGGATACTATCGTCATGCCGCCGAGGTGCTGGAAGCCTCCCGGCAGGCATGGCAAATGTACAATGCCGATTCCCCGAACCATCATGTGCGGCTTCATGTGGGAAAGACCAGCAAACCCTGCCCAAAATGGAACTCGATCGGCAAATCCTGTCTAAGGTGAAAAGTCTTTTAAACCATGTAACTACACATCCCAACTGAGGATTTGAAGCTCGGGGTGTTCCTTTTTCGCGGCAACGCCGCAGAGGGGATTTTTTCAGCAGCCTGCCGAAAAAAGGCCGGGGCCCCAGAGGAGCCCCGGCCGTCATGATGCGGGTGTAAGCGCGGAAGCGGTCTAGTACATGCCGCCCATGCCGCCCATGCCACCCATGCCGCCGGGCATGGGGGCGTCCTTCTTGGGCTCGGGCTTCTCGGCGATGGCGGCCTCGGTGGTCAGCAGCAGACCGGCCACGGAAGCGGCGTTCTGCAGGGCGATGCGGGTCACCTTCTTGGGGTCGATGACGCCGGCCTTGATCAGGTCCTCGTACTCGCAGGAAGCGGCGTTGAAGCCGACGGAATCCTTGGACTCCTTGACCTTCTCCACGATGATGGAGCCTTCCTCGCCCGCGTTGTTGGCGATCTGGCGCAGCGGCTCGGTGATGGCGCGGCGGACCAGCTCGATGCCGGCGGTCTCGTCGTCGTCGGCGCCCTTGACCTTGTCCAGGGCCTTGGAGCAGCGCACCAGGGCCACGCCGCCTCCGGGCACGATGCCTTCCTCGACGGCCGCGCGGGTGGCGTTCAGGGCGTCCTCGACGCGGGCCTTCTTCTCCTTCATCTCGGTCTCGGTGGCCGCGCCGACATTGATCACGGCAACGCCGCCGACCAGCTTGGCCAGGCGCTCCTGGAGCTTCTCGCGGTCGTAGTCGGAGGAGGTCTCGTCGGCCTCGCGGCGGATCTGGGCGACGCGGCCCTTGATGTCATCGGACTTGCCCGCGCCGTCGACGATGGTGGTGTTCTCCTTGTCGATGGTCACGCGCTTGGCCTTGCCCAGGGTGCTCAGGGTCACGTTCTCAAGCTTCACGCCCACGTCCTCGGACACCACCTGACCGCCGGTCAGGATGGCGATGTCCTGGAGCATGGCCTTGCGGCGCTCGCCAAAGCCGGGGGCCTTGACGGCCACGGCCTGCAGGGTGCCGCGCAGCTTGTTGACCACCAGGGTGGCCAGGGCCTCGCCCTCGACGTCCTCGGCGATGATGACCAGCGGACGGCCCATCTTGGCGACCTGCTCCAGCACCGGGAGCATGTCCTTCATGTTGGAGATCTTCTTCTCGTTGATGAGGATGAGCGGCTCTTCCATCTCGCAGACCATCTTTTCGGGATCGGTCACGAAGTAGGGGGAGAGGTAGCCGCGGTCGAACTGCATGCCCTCGACGACGTCCAGGGTGGTCTCCAGGCCCTTGGCCTCCTCGACCGTGATCACGCCTTCCTTGCCGACCTTGGCCATGGCGTCGGCGATGATGTTGCCGATGGTGGCGTCGTTGTTGGCGGAAATGGTGCCGACCTGGGCGATTTCCTTCTGGTCGCGGGTGGGCTTGGCCAGCTTGCCCAGCTCTTCCACGATCTTCTCAACGGCCTTGTCGATGCCGCGCTTGATGGCCATGGGGTTGCGGCCGGCGGCCACGAGCTTCACGCCGTCGTTGAAGATGGCCTGGGCCAGGATGGTGGCCGTGGTGGTGCCGTCGCCGGCGATGTCGGAGGTCTTGGAGGCGACTTCCTTGACCATCTGGGCGCCCATGTTCTCGAACTTGTCGTCGAGCTCGATCTCCTTGGCCACGGTCACGCCGTCCTTGGTGATGGTCGGGGAGCCGAAGCTCTTCTCGATGACCACGTTGCGGCCCTTGGGTCCGAGGGTCACCTTCACGGCGTTGGCCAACTTGTCCACGCCCCTCTTGAGCTTCTCACGGGCCTTGGTGTCAAAAAGAATTTCTTTTGCGGGCATGTTGTATTCCTCCTTGGGAAGTGCCGGTCTGGAAATGTTCGCTGGGTTGTCGAGGGACCGTTAGTCCAGGATCGCCAGGATGTCGTCCTCGCGCATGACGAGGTACTCGACGCCGTCGATCTTGACCTCGGTGCCCGCGTACTTGTTGAAGAGCACCTTGTCGCCCTTCTTCACGGACATCTCGATCTTCTTGCCCTCGGCGCTGACCTTGCCGGGACCGGCGGCCACGACTTCGCCCTTGATGGGCTTTTCCTTCGCGGAATCGGGGATGATGATGCCGCCAGCGGTCTTTTCCTCTTCTTCGAGGCGCTTGACCAGGACACGATCGTGCAAGGGTTTGAGCTTCATGTACTTCCTCCGTCTTGTGGTGTCGTTGAGTAGTTGTTGGTATTGGCACTCATCGTCGTCGAGTGCCAACAAGGCGACGCATCGTCGTATAGGTACGGCACTGCCCTTTGTCAACACCGTCCCGAGAAAAAACCTCCGTCCTTTTTCGCTCCCCCCTCGTTCGTGGGCTCGTGATGGAACGCACGAGCGCTCCTCGGGACTGGCGCGGCCGGTTCGACTGGTATATTGTCGAAACAATCATGAACGCCCCAGAGAACGACGACCACCACGGCGAGCCCGCGAGAGAGAGGAAGCCGGATGAGTCCGGGCGCGCCGAGCCCCGCCGCGTTCGGCGGGCCTCGGACCAGGCCAGGGGCGAGACGGGTCGTCTGGCGCTTCTGCTCGCGCCTATCCTGGCCCTTTTCGCAGCCCTGGCCCTGGCCATCCTGGTGGGCGCCCTCGGGGGAGACGAAGACGCGGTGTACATCGACTTCGACCGCCGCGTGGACGTGACCGTGGCCGAGGCCACGCGCGGCATAACCTACGCCTACCTGCCCCAATATTCCCACACCGCGTCCTACGAACGCCACCACAAGCTCGTGGACTATCTGCGCAAGGAAACGGGGCTGTCCATCCGGCAGGTCTATCCCGACACTTTCGAGGACCACATCAAGATGGTCGGCGACGGAGCCATCGACATCTCTTTCGTCAACCCCTTCGTCTACGTGCAGATCAACGAGCGCTACGGCGCGCAGGCCTTCGCGCGCATCGTGGGCAGCGAGGAGGACGGCGGATTCTGGGGCGAGATACTGGTGCGCGCCGACAACAAGACCATCCGCACCCTGGACGACGTGCGCGGCAAGCGCTGGATCGCCGTGGACCCGTCCTCGGCCGGCGGCTACCTTTTCCCGCTCGGCCACTTCCTGGAGAACGGCCTGCGCAAGCGCGACTTCGCCGAGGTGGCTTTCGCGCCCGGTCCCGGCGGCAAGCAGGAGAAGGTCGTGCTCGGCGTACTTTCCGGCAAGTATGACGTGGGCACGGTGCGCGACGGTACCCGCGCCTTGCTGGCGGATCGCATCGACATGGGGCAAATCCGCGTCCTGGCCGTCACGCGCGAGTATCCCAACTGGCTCTTCGCCGCGCGTCGGGGGTTGAACCCCGAGATCCTCATGGACGTGAAGAAGGCGCTCTTGTCCCTGGACCGCGACAATCCGGGGCATCGCGAGATTTTGGACGCGGCCCGCTTCGAGGCCATTCACGCGGCCGTGGACGCCGATTTCGACCCGGTGCGCGAACTCGTCGCACGGCTCGCGGCCGAGGGCGAGGTCGCGCCGTGAAAAACCCGGCCATCGCCCTGCGCCATGCCTTGGAGCGTCTGCCCTTCGCGGCCAAGATGTACCTGGTCATCGGCAGCCTCCTGGCCGCAACGGGCCTTGCGGCCATGCTCCTGACCACGGCCATCGCGGGTGAGGCCCTGACCGACGAGGCCAAGCGTCGGGCCGAGTCGCTGGCCATGAGTCTGGCCGCGCGCTCGGTCGATCCGCTGCTGGCCGTGGATTTTTTGCGCCTGAAGAACATGGTTGACGAGACCGTGAACACGGGCGCGGACATCATCTACGCCTTTGTGATCGATCCCCAGGATCAGGTCATGGCCCACTCCTTTTCGGGTGGTTTCCCCATCGAACTGTTGCGCATCAACCTGCCACCCGATCCGGCCGCGCCCATGGAGCCGGGCGCGCGCCGTACCTCGGCGCGGCTGCTCGACACGGGCACGGAGCTCATCTACGACTTCGCCGCGCCCGTGAGCCTGGGCGGCAATCTTCTGGGCGTGGCCCGCGTGGGCCTTTCGCAGACCTCGGTGCAGGCCGCGCGGCGCGAACTGGCCTTGGCCATCGTCGTGGCCGTGGGACTGGTGGCCGTTTTGGCCGTTGGGCTTGGCTCGCTCTTCGCGCGCACCGTGACCCGACGCATCGCGGTCCTGCGCGAGTCCGCCGAGGAGATCATGCACGGCAATCTCGACGTGCACGCCGGGCCGCGTCTGGCCGAGGCCTGCTGGGAGATAATGGATTGCGACCGCACTGATTGCCCGGCCTACGGCGACCGTTCGCGCCGCTGCTGGCACTTGGCCGGGACGCTCTGCGAGAATTGCGGCGAAGCCGAGTTTCCGGCCAAGCTCGACAGTTGCCTGGATTGCCGGGTTTATCGCCAGAACCGGGGCGACGAGATCCAGGATCTGGCCGAGGCCTTCGACGTCATGGCCGTGTCGCTGCGCGACCATATCCGCGAACTCAAGAGCGCCCAGACAGATCTGGCGCGACAGCAGCAGCTTTTGCGCACCATTTTCGACGTCACCCCCGATCTGGTCAGCCTGCAAGACGAGAAGGGGGCGTACCGCGCCGTGAACAAGGCGTTTCGCCGCTACTTCGGCTGCCGCGACCAGGACGTCATCGGCCGGGCCGACCCCGCGCTGTTCGCCATTCAGGGCGCGGAGGTCAACGCGGCCGAGGACGCCTCCCTGCTGGAAACCGGCAGGCCCGTATCCAAGGAGATCATGGTCGATCACGAGACCAGCAAGCGCTGGTTCCACGTGGTCAAGGTGCCGGTCACGGACAGCGGGGGGAGGATCATCGGTCTGCTCATGACCGCGCGCGACATCTCGGCCCTGAAGAACTACCAGGACCAACTCATCCAGTCGCAGAAGATGGAGGATTTGGGCAGGCTCGCGGGCGGCGTGGCGCACGAGATCAACACCCCGCTGGGCATCATCCTGGGCTATGCCCAGATGCTGCTGGAAGACCTGCCCGAGGGCTCGCAGCCGCGCGAGGACGTGGCCATCATCGAGAAGCAAACCAAGGTCTGCAAGAAAATCGTGGCCGACCTCCTGGGCTTCTCCCGCCAGTCCGCCAACGTCATCCGGGAGATGGACCTCAACGAGTCCATCGAGGAGGTCGTCTCGCTGGTGCGCACCATCTTCCGCCAGGAGCGCGTGGAGATCGAAACCGACCTCGACCCGACCATCCCGCCCATCTGGGGCGACAAGGAAAAGCTCAAGTCTGTGTGGCTGAATCTGGTGAACAACGCCTTCGACTCCATCGGCCAGGACGGGGCGATATTCATCCGTTCCAAGCTCTGCCGCCATCGCAGGCGTGTGGTCCTCTTTTTCGCGGACACCGGGGCGGGCATCAGCCAGGAGAATCTGAAGAAGATTTTCGACCCCTTCTTCACCACCAAGCAGGTGGGCAAGGGAACCGGCCTTGGCCTGTCCATTTCGTTCGGCGTCATCAAGGACCACCAGGGCCGCATCTCCGCCGTTTCGCCCGCGCCTGTGGAATACCTGGGCAACGGCCCCTCGGAGCACACCAAGCCCGGGCCGGGCACGGTCTTCGTCATCGAACTGCCCTTGAGCCGCGAAGGGCTGCCCGACGAGGAATGCGAGGAGACGGCCTCCATGCGCGCGGGCGTGAGCGTCTGATCGCCGGGGCGGGCCGGGAGGCGTTTGTGGTTAGAGGGCGAATCCCGCCCTGGGCGGCTGAAAGTGATTGACGTATTTTCCCTTGCCCCGCACTCCCGGCATGGGTATGGGAAGGGCGTCCAAATGACGCCGACGCGACGAGGGGGGAGCGCCGGGCGGTTGGGCGCCGACACGCCGTGCGCCGCCGTCGCCGCTTACGCATACACATGTTGCTGAAGTCCCTGTCCACCATTCACGGCCGCATCCGGGCCTATTCCCTGCTTCTGGTGGCGCTGCCCATCGCCATTTCATTGCTCGTCTTCGTGTTTTTCATGCGCACCGGGATCATCGACGACAAGGAAGCCGAGATCGAGGAGCGCCTGACGGTTCAGGCGGCCGTCATCGACCGCTGGATGCGCTCCCGCCTGCAGGATGCGATGCTCGTGGCCTCGCTCCCGGCCGTGCGGCGCGTGGACATGGAGGCCATGATGGAGGCCTTCGCCGCCTTCGCGAGCACCAGGGTCGACGTTTCCGGCGTTATATTCGTCGGGCCCGACGGCCGCACGCGCATGGATACGGCCGCCTCGCCTGGGCTCGACGTCTCGGACCGCGCCTATTTCAAGGAGGGGCGCGAAGGCAGGCCGTTCATTTCGGACGTGCTCATCGGCCGTGTCTCGGACCAGCCCATCATCATGTTCTCCGCGCCGGTGTTCGACAACCAGGGGGTATTTCAGGGCGTGATCGTGACGCCCGTGCGCATGACCACGGTCAGCAGCCTTTTGTCGCGCATGCGTCTCGGCAAGACGGGCGAGTCCTTTCTCGTCACCGGCGACGGAAGCCTCCTGACCGAGCTTTCTGGCAATGGCCCCGCCTCGCAGGGCGCCAATGCGCCGCCGCTGCTTTCACCGCTGAACACACCCATACTCGGTGCCGTGGCCAGGGGCGTGGAGATGCACGGCCCATACCGCAACCACGCCGGAAAGCGAGTTGTGGGCGCGTATGCGCCGCTCACGGTCAAGCCGTGGATACTTGTGGGCGAGATTCCCGAAAGCGAAGTCATGGGCGGCGCCAGGACGGCCGTTGCCGTGGCCATGGGCGCGGGACTTTTGACCATCCTTTTGCTCACGCCGCTGCTCATCCGGCTCGCGCGCTCCATCGAACGGCCCATCGAGCGGCTGGTGGATTTCTCCGAGTCCATGCGCGAAGGCGAGTACGCCGCAAGCTGCCTGCCGAAAAAGATGCAGGGTGCGCCAGACGAGGTCTCGCGACTGCACGATTCGTTTTGCACCCTGGGCGAGACGTTGCGCGAGACCATCGGCGAGTTGGAGAGCATCTCGGTCACTGATTCGCTCACGGGGCTTCGCAACCGCCGCTATCTGATGCAGGAGGGGGAGCGGCTGGTGGCGCGGCACATGCGCAGCGGGCAGCCGCTCGCGGCCCTGATGCTCGACATCGACCACTTCAAGAAGGTCAACGACACGCATGGCCATCAGACGGGCGACGCCCTGCTCAGGCACGTGTCCGGTATCATGGCCGAGACGGTGCGCGGCTCCGACGTTCTGGCCCGCATCGGCGGCGAGGAGTTCTGCATTCTCGCGCCGAGCGCGGACGAGGCGCAGGCGGTGCTTCTGGCCGAGCGCATTCGGGAGCGCGTGCAGATGTGCCCGCTGCCGCTTGGCCGCGAGACGCTTGCCTGCACGCTGTCCATCGGCGTGGCGCGGCTGGCCGAGGACGTGGAGTTCGGCTCCTCGCCGCTTGAGGACGCGCTCGCGCGCGCCGACGCGGCACTCTACGAGGCCAAGCGGACCGGGCGCAACCGCGTCGCGGCCGCAAGCGTCCTGCCGCCGTCTTCCGACCAGACCGCCTGATTCTTTCCCCGTCGCGTCTTATTCGGTCCGCAGGGCCGCGATCAGTTCTCCGAGCACCCGGTCCGCGTCGCCGTTCCCCACCTGGCAGGTGCCTGCCTGGCGATGCCCGCCGCCGCCGTAGCGCAGCATCAGCGCGCCCACGTCCGTTTCGCAGGTCCGGTTCAGGATCGAGTGGCCCACGCTGAACACGGTGTTCTTGTCCTTTTTGCCGGGCGTCACCTGGATGGAGACGTCGGGCTCGGGGAAGAGGGCGTACATCAGGAAGCGGTTGCCCGGATGGATGGGGTCCTGGCCGCGCAGGTCCAGGACCAGCACGTTTCCCTCCCGCCGCGCCCGGGCCAGAAGCATCTCCCGAAACCGCTCCTGGAGCGCGAAATAATGCTCCACGCGCTCGCGCACGTCGCGCTGGGCGAGGATCTCCTCGATGGGCATCTCGCGGCAGTAGTCGATGAGATCTTCCATGAGCTGGTAGTTGGAGATGGTGAACTGCTTGTGGTAGGCGAGGCCGGTGCGGGGGTCCATGATGAAGCCGAGCAGAATCCAGCCTTGGGGCCGCTCGATCTCCTCGCGGGTCAGTTCGCCCGAATCCACGCGGTCCACATGCTCAAGCATCTCGTCGAACTTGCCGCCGAAACGGGCGTGGCCGCCGAAATACTCCCAGACGATGCGCGCGCAGCTTTTTGCGGGCCTGGACGCGCCTCTGAAGACCAGCCCCTTGGGCAGGCGCAGATCCTCGCTTGAATGATGGTCGAACCAGTAGCCGCAGCCGGGGATGTAGGGCACGTTGGCCACAATGTCGTCCGGATCGCCTGGATACCGGCCGTCCTGCACGTCCTTTGGGTGCACGGAGAGCCAGTTGTCCACCAGGCCGATCTCCTTGAGGAGAACGCCGCAGGCCAGGCCGTCGAAATCCGCTCTGGTCACGAGTCTCATGCGGAACAACTCCTTTCGCGCGCAGGGCGCGGCCTGGAGGGTGCGGCAACGGCTCGGGTGGGACGGCGAAAGGAGGGTTTCGCCGCATTTCAGGACAATCTTTACCGCATGCGCCAGTCTAGCCAAGTTGCGGAATACCTTGTTCTCTTCTCAATATTTTAATCTCTTGTATTTGCATTACAAACGTAGGGTTCTTTAGCATATGAGGGTGATGGGGCTGCTTGGAGTGGCAGTCTGTGCAGAGAACGCTAAGGTTGGAGTTGTTGTTATTGTTTCCATCTCCGTCTTTGTGGTGAAGGTGAATGCAAAAGCGCTTTGAGCTTCCGTCAACCCCACAAATTTGGCATATGAAATTCGCTTGCTCTTTGTATCGATCTGCAATTTCTCGGTGGTTTGGGGCATAAGGCTCTTTGACAATAACTTGCTCTGTTTTTCTTATTTTTGAAGGAATCTCAGGCTGAAATCTATCAAAAAAAACTTTTAAAGAATAAGGCTTTGGCATCATCCCTTTGCTTTCTAGTAAAATTTTGCAATTCTTGCATAACTCAAGTGTGACTTCGATCTCACAGGCGGGGTAAACAGATTGATCGATGACGGGAAACGTTCCATCGCTTCGCGTCGTAGAAACATATCTATCTTTTCTCCCGCTAGCAATCATGCCTTCGATTGTTTGACATTTGCACAGGTGATAGCGGTATGTAGACGTTTTATTGTAGCGGTTCACGCCTTGTTTTTGTTTCTTAATGTAAGCACACGCTTTTATGCCGTTGACTTCAATTATTCCATCTTTTCCGATGGCGACATCAACTTGATCAAGCGCGACAGCTTCAAGTTTGAGTTTTTCTGCAAAAGCAAGTTGAGGATTTTGTATTTCCACAGTTTTAGTCGAAGATACTTCTCGTTCAAAAACTACAGGCTTAAGATCTGGAATACTATGTATTCCCATTTTCAAAAGGAGTTCTTTTATTTCTACGCACCTAAGGTAGTCAGGAAGATTCATTTTTCAAACTGCTCTAGTATCTCTACAATTTTCTGTTCTGCGTTTGTACGCGTACGGAATTCTACTCGACGCGAGAGTTGTTTCTGCTCGCGCCCTTCACTGTCTAGGACCAAGCGACTTGAAGACAAACCGTTTGCTGTAATATGCTTGCGCATCTTTGCTTCTAATCCAGCGTCATCAATTATGCTGAAGCAATACTGAAGAACAGACCGAGTTCTGTCTTGAGATAGGTTCATATTATTAAAATATGCAATATGCTGTGGCGTTTCGCCGTTTCCCCATTCTGATGATGTGTGTCCCTCTATCCTGATTTCATCAATACTTTCTTCATATTCTTTGGCAAATATTATACGGAGGTAGCGAGGAAAAAAGTCGTCAAGGATTGCTTTGAAGGAGTCTGTAACTTCAAAGCTGCCTGTGTGAAACAGGACTTCCGGCTCCATAAATTGGACAGACAGTGTTTCTTTATCGATCCGAGCCTTCCATTTTGGAAGGTCTTTGTCAAATTCTTCCATAAGTTTGTTATATAAGCTAACTTGCGTCTCCTGATACGCCACAGCAACTTTTTTTATGCGCTTTTGCCCTTCTTCGACGTTGTGCATGTATGCAATAGCTATCAATAAAAATACAAGCATCAAACCTGACATTAGGTCAGAGATAGAGGGCCAATACTCCTCTGTCTTGTCGCTAGTTCCGGTTAGCATTGCTGTTCTCCGCGAGCTTGATCACTTCACGGAGGCGTTCCGTGAGAGGTGTGTAGTCGGAAACAAACTGGTTTGATAACGCGGTCAGCGCTCCGGCAAGCGAATTCAAAGATTTGGTCAACTCTTCTTCAAGAGATTTTTCGATGGCCTGTATATTGTCTTTCGTATGGATCGACAGAGTTTCAAAATTATTCTTCAACTCATTTGTTGTTGATGAGACAAAGTCATTGGTCGCCTTGTGCAAGGTTTCTTGGTTGTCTGACAAGGTAGCAATTATCAATCTGATACTATCCTCAAGGTTTTTTGTTGTTCTGTCAACAAAGCTGGTTGTGTTGTTTTGAAGAATTTTTATCTCATCGATAAGCAGGTTCATCTTGGATGAAATCTCGGGTACAACTTTTGATGCTTCAACACCAATATCACGAATAGAACGCATAGAAGACTCAAGAAGCATGTTATTGCTGGAAATCATCTTTGTGTGCTCGTCAAGTTCTGTGCTCGAAGTAGAGATTGTAGAAAGGCTTGAGTCAATGCTTTTAAGGGTAACATCGAACTCCTTGATTCTTGCAACCGAATCTTCAAGCAACGATATCAATTTGTCGACATGCGTGATTGTGTCAGCTAGCTGTGACTGGTTTTTCTCGATTACACCTTTGTAGTCATGCTGCCATTGATTTAGGCGAGTTGTTGATTCTGAAAGATCTTTGAATGATTCGCTCACCAAATCGTTAAGCATGGCGTTGAATTTATCAACGACCTGCTGTAGCTCTTTAACAAGAGATTCAGATGCCATTTTAGAAAAATGATCTGCAAAGTCCTGGAAGGCAGCTTTCGTCTCCCGGCGACTGTCTATAAGCTCTTGCCGAATTAGTTTTACTTGAGAGACAAGAGAGTATTCTTCTTCAGATTTAAAGCACGAAACAATTGCTTTTTCAATGTTCCTAAGGCAGTCAATTGGGTTTTCAGAGCCACCAATGTTTTTATCATCCTGCCTTGAGTAATATGCCTTTAGGGATATCGAGGCAAACATGCCGAGTAGCGATGTTGCAAATGCGGTCTTCATACCTCCAATAAGTTGGGGAATGCTATTTGATATGTCGCTCTCATCGAACTTCATAAGTCCTATCGATATTCCATAAAATGTTCCAAGGATGCCAATTGATATGGCAATGCTGGGGAGCGATGACACGAGACGTCCCCTAGACTTTCCTCCATGTAAGAGTCCGCCCCCAAGACAGACTAAAATTAAGATAAAAAAAACGTTGTTCACAGGAGTAAACAGTGAAGTCCAGTCATTGGGCACAGCACGCTCCTCAAAAGACGCTTTCGATGAAACAAGATCGCTGCTTCAACATTTGCACGTTGGCTTTTTATCAGCAAACGCGTTGGCATTCAATAGAAAGAGGAGGGTGCTATTGCCGCTGAATCGTTGAACTAATATGTTTTATCTTTTCGCTCGCGAAGTGTCGCGCTGAGAGCGTCCCCATCCGTTGGATTGGTTGGTAGCCCAAATAAGGTGTGGTCCTGTTGCTGTCTTCGCTGCCTGCGGGTGCTCAACACCACAACACGACTGTGGAGGGCGGTCTCGAAGACGGAAAAAGCAGTTCCGAGGGCTGGTCTCGGGCCAAAGGGGCGCTTCTTGCCCCCTGTCGCGTCGTGCTTTGCGGTTCTCGGGCCGTCCGGGGGGAAGACAGGACCGAAAAAAAAACGTAGAACACGGGCGCGAGGATTCAGGCGACGGGAACCCCGCGGCGAGAACGGCACTCGGAGGAAACTATGGCTGGGCTGTATGTGGGCGCGACCGCCGGATATTCCGGCAAGAACATGATCGCCCTGGGCATAGGGCTGTGGCTGCAGAAGAACAACCGCAAGGTCGGCTACCTCAAGCCCGTGGGCGCCATGCCCGTGGAGCGTAACGGGGCCTGGGGCGACGAGGACGCGTTCTTCATGCAGGAAGTGCTCGGTCTCGACCAGGACCCGGCGCTGGTCACTCCCGTGCTCGTCACCGAGGAGTTCAAGGCCAAGGCTTTCAGCGGCCAGTGCCAGGATCTCATGTCCTCCATCCGCCACTCCTACGAGACGCTTTCCAAAGGCAAGGACGTGACCCTGGTGGCCGGCTCGGGCAGCATGTATTCGGGCAAGTACTGCAACGTGGACGGCGTCTCCGTGGTCAAGGACCTCGGTATTCAGGCCATCGTCATCGACCGCTTCGAAAAGGAGCTGAAGTACGACTATCTGGCCGTGATGCGCGAACGGCTGGGCGACCAACTGCTCGGCGTGGTGCTGAACGACGTGCCCAAGACCTACATGGACGAGTTGAAGACACTGCTCGTGCCGTTCTTGGAGCGCATCGGGGTCAAGGTCCTGGGCGTCATCCCGCGCGACCCGCTGCTTGGGGCCATCAAGGTCGTCGACCTGGCCCACCGCCTGGGCGGCAAGGTCATCTCGGCCCACGCCAAGGCCGACCGCGTGGTCGAAAATTTCCTCATCGGCACCATGCAGGTCGAAAACTTCCTGACCCACTTCAAGAAGCACCGCAATTCGGCGATCATCGTCGGCGGCGACCGCTCCGACGTGCAGCTCGTGGCCCTGGAAGGCGACTGTCCCTGCCTCATCCTCACGGGCAACCTTTATCCCAACGAGATCATCCTCACGCGCTCCGAGGTCTTGGAGATTCCGATCATCATCGTGCGCGAGGACACCTTCTCCGTGGCCAAGAAGATGGAGACGCTGCTCTCGCGCCACAAGTTCCGCGACGCCGTGAAGATCAAGCAGGGCGCGGAGGTCGTGGCGGCCAACGTCGATCTGGCCTACATCCGCGAAAAGCTCGGAATCTGACAGGCCGTCCCAAAAGCCCCATCGGCCGCGTTGGCGCGGAAAGTTCAAATCCCCGCGTATCCTTCGATGCGCGGCGGCCTTGAACTTTTCTTGCGCCGTGCATCTGGAGCTTTGCAAACGGCCTGGAAAGCGAAATCCGTCAGCACGCGAAAGCCCCTCGCGGCCGAAGGCCGGGAGGGGCTTGCAACGCGCGCGGCCGAAAAGCCGTCATCCGCCATACTCTGGCGCCGGGCCGCGCGTGGCTGTGCGGCGGAAAGCCTACTTCGCCAGGGGGAAGCCCGCGCCCTTCCAGGCGTAGAGCCCGCCCGGATGGCGGTAGACGTTGGTGTAGCCGAGCTTCTTGGCCCACAGCGCGCCGTTGTGCGAGCGGGTGCACTTCACGAACCCGCAGTAGAAGACGATCAGCGCGTCCTTGTCCGCGCCGAGCATGGCCACGAAATCCTCCTGGGATTTGCCCTCGGTCTCGGCGTTGTCCCAGGCGGTCATGGTCGGGATGGGGAACAGGAACTGCTTGGCGCCGGGGAAGTGTCCTTTCTGGTAGCTCGCCTCGAAGGGCATGGTGTCCACGAGAACCATGGGCTTCTTCTCATCCATCCACTGCTTGAGGGTCGCGGTGTCCACGTACTTGTAGCCGCCCTCGACGGCCAGCAGGGCCAGGTTCGCGCCGAGCAGGGCGTACTTCTCGTTGACCACCTCTTCCTCGAAGATGTTCTGGGCCAGGGCGGCCGGAGCCAGGCAGAGGATCAGGGCCAGGGTCAGGGCCAAACGTTTCAACGACATGCGGGGCACTCCTTGGGGGTTTTGGTGAAAGGGGACAGCGGGTTTCTCGGGGAGAAGCCGCGCGCCGCGCGCGCGACGTAAAGCCAGACGACAGCCGCGAGCATGCCCAGGTCGCGGTACAGCGATGTCCACAGGCTGCCGAAGGCCTTGGCCTGCGGTTCGGCCGGGCCGTAGCAGCCGCAGTCAATGTCCAGGCCCATGCGCAGGGCGTAGACAATGATGGCGATGAAGAGCAGCAGCATGGCCGCGATGCCGCCGAGGCTGCCGCGCACGTCCAGGGCCAGGGCCGCGCCGAGCGCGATCTCGGCCACGGGCAGCCAGCGCGAGGCCGGACCCACGAGCCAGGCGGGCACGAGGCCGAAGGCCTCGATGGTCACGGCGAAGACGCGCGGGTCCTGCAGCTTGATGACTCCGGCCACGATGAACAGCGCGGCCAGGGCGAGGCGTACGGCCAGATAAAGGAGCTTGGGGAAGAACACGCGCCGCATACAGAGCGTCCCAGGGTTTCGAGGCAGGCAAGGGATGGGATGATGAGTAGCCTGCCTGGGAAGGCCGGGACAAATCGTTTGTTTCGATTGTGTCTTTGAGATGTATCGGAAAAATCAATGCAGCACGGCCGGAACGCGTGCATCGCCGCCGCACCGGCGTCGGATTTGCCAGCGATGGTTTCGAAGCGAATCGTGGGGTCCAGGGGCCCAGCCCCCTGGCGGTGGAGGCGTAGAGGAGGCAGCGCCTCCTCCACAAAGATGGTCGACTTGAAGCAACGCGGCAGATGGCGTCTTTTCAGCCCTTGATGGCGTTAATCTTCTCCAAGAGGAATTTTTCCAGG